>CAYZNA010000145.1:0-8538 GCA_964478665.1 uncultured Anaerolineales bacterium | reverse complement strand
GAGTGGGGAGTGGGGAGTGGGGAGTGGGGAGTGGGGAGTGGGGAGTGGGGAGTGGGGAGTGGAGAGTGGGGAGTGGGGAGTGGAGAGTGGGGAGTGATCAGTAATTGGCGATGGGCGATAGGCCATAAGCCACGAGCGATAGGCCATAAGCCACGAGCGATAGGCCATAAGCCACGAGCGATAGGCCATCCGCCATCAGGCGAGGGGGATGGGTTCCGAGGGGCTGCGCGGGAACAGGGTGTCGAGCAGCAGGGCGGCGAGGCCATCCTGGGTAAAGCAGTCCGGGTAGGCGTGTTTCAGGTCGGCAAGGCTGCGGAAGCCAAACAGAAGCTGCAGGAAGGTGAGGCCGGGGAAGAAGGCGTCGCCATCGAAGTAGCCTTGCGGTTGATAGGTGTTGACCGCTGCCAGCGCACCGTCGGAAAACTCAAGCCGGTACTGGCTCTGGTAAAAGTTGAGGCGCAGGGCGCCGGTGTAGCCATCCACGGGCGAGCCGCACAGCCGCCCCCGCAACGCCGGGGCAATGTGCCGCAGGAAAGCCGGCAGGTCTGGCAGGCGCAGATACCAGGCGTAGCGCCGTAGCGGTTCCAGCCGGTCATCCAGCGCGCTGTAGGCCGGGTGGGCCGGGCCGAGGCTGAATTGCAGTCCGCGCAAAGGGGTTTCGCGTTTGCGGTTCAGTTTTTCGGCCTCGACTTGCAGGCGCCGGCAGAGGAAGGTCGCCACGGCGTGCATCGAGCGCCCCGGCAAGGCGGCCAGCTCGCGCACCTCCAGCAGGTTATTCCACTCCAGCGGGCGCAGGTCAGTGTAGGCCGCCGGCTCGCCGGCGGTGGTCTCGATGATGCGGAAGTCGTGGGC
This sequence comes from uncultured Anaerolineales bacterium, assembly GCA_964478665.1. Lineage (GTDB taxonomy): Bacteria > Chloroflexota > Anaerolineae > Anaerolineales > CAYZNA01 > CAYZNA01. The sequence continues at coordinate 7,686 of CAYZNA010000145.1, read as the reverse complement.
AGCCTGAGATTTCTTGCGCGGCCCGCTCAGTTCGTAGCGCCACAGGGCCGCATCGCGCGGGCGGGCGACGAGCTGGCCGGCGATGCGGGCCTGATACATCTCCTGCAAGCGGGGGATGTCGTCCGGCGTGGCCGGGCGCAGGCGGAAAGCCTCGCTCTGGCCGGCCTTGAGTGCGGGGAGGCGCGGCCAGTACAGGCGACGGCAGCAGTCAAGCTCCAGCGCCATCTCGTAGCCGAACTGGCGGTAGTACCACGGGATACCGGTGATGCCCTGCAGCAGTTCGCCGCGGCGGGCGCCGAGGGCGTGGATGACCTCGAACTGGGCCGCGACCAGCCCGCGCCGCCGGTAGTCCGGGTCGGTGCCCACCAGATCCGGGCGGCCCACCGGGAAAGGGATCCCGGCGTAGGTCCAGGTCTGGGGAATGCTCCCCAACGAGGAGACAATCTTCCCACCCGCGGCCCGGTCCACCACCAGGGTAAAGTCGCCCGGGCCGGCGGTGGGGTGATCGCCGCCCAACAGGTCAAGGGTCCACACCCGGAGTCCCTCGTCCGGCGAGGGGCCGTCGGCGTGGATGCGGGCGTTGAAGTCGGCCAGCGCGCGGGCGTCGGCGCGGGCGGCGAGGCGCAGGGTCAGGCCGTCGCCCAGATCGCGGGGCAGGTCGAGAGGAGAGTCAGTCCCTATCACAGTGACCGGCCACTAGAACAACGTTCGTAGCACCTGGCGCCACCGGGCGGGCAGGGCGGCAGCAAGGCCCCGCCGGTTGACGCAGATGTGCGTTGTGCGCGCCGTTGCCAGCAGTTGGTCGTCGCCGCGCCGGCGCAGCTCGTATTCCAGGGCAAAGCGGCGACTTCTAAGTTCTGCCAGCGAGGTGTGCACCGTTACCACATCGCCAAAGCGGGCAGGGGCGTGGTAACGCACGTATAGTTCGCTGAGCGGGAAGGCATGGCCGGCGGCCTCCACGTCGGTGTACGGCAGGCCGTGCGCTTGCAGCAGTTGCACCCGGCCCACCTCCAGCCAGGCCAGATAGCTGCCATGCCACACGATCCCGGAGGCATCGGTTTCGGCGTAGCGCACAGGGATTTCAACGACAGGTCGCATGTTCACTTCCACCTCCAGAACGCGGGCCAGAAAGGCCCAGATATCGGCCTGCTCCTCGATCAGGAGGGCGGTCGGCTTGCCGAGGCCGTGCCCGGCCTTTGTCTGCACCCGGATCAGGGCCGGGGCCTCGCCGGCCTGGGCGGCCTGCAGGGCGGCGGCGAACTTGAAGGAGTGCCCCGGCGCCACCCGGTCGTCGTGGTCGCCGGTGGTGACGAGTGTGGCCGGGTAGCGCGTCCCGGGCCGCAGGTTGTGCAGCGGCGAATAGGCGCGCAGGGTCTTGAACCCCTGCGGGTCGTCGGCCGAGCCGTAGTCGCTGACCCACGCCCAGCCAATAGTGAAATTGTGGAAGCGCAGCATGTCCATCACCCCCACGTGGGCCAGCGCCGCGCCAAACAGGTCCGGGCGCTGCGTGAGACAGGCGCCCACCAGCAACCCGCCGTTGGAGCGGCCCTCGATGGCCAGCTTCGGCGAGGAGGTAATGCGCTCGGCGATCAACCACTCGGCGCAGGCGATGAAGTCGTCGAACACATTCTGCTTGTTGTGCAGCATGCCGGCCCTGTGCCATTCCTCGCCGTACTCGCCGCCGCCGCGCAGGTTGGCCCATGCCAGCACGCCGCCCATCTCCAACCAGACCAGCCGGCTGGCGGCAAAAACCGGCGTGAGGGGGATGTTGAAGCCGCCGTAGCCGTAGAGCAGGGTGGGTGCGGTCCCATCCGGGGCCAGGCCGCGCCGGTGGGTGAGGAACATGGGAATGCGGGCGCCGTCTTTGCCGCTGACGAAGACCTGGCGCGTTTCGTAGGGCGCGGGGTCAAAGTCCAGCGGCGGGGTGTACAGCAACTCGCAGGCTTCCCACTGAAAGTCAAAGCGGTAGACGGCCGGCGGGTACAGGAAAGAATGGAAGGTGAAAAAGAGCTGGTCGTCGGCGCGTTCCCCGTTCAGGCTGAGGCCCTCGCCCACGCTGGGCAGCGAACCGATGGCCGGCAGGGGGATCTCGCCGAGGGGCGCGCCGCTCAGGTCGAAGCGCAATATCCGATGGTGAGCGTCGTGCAAGTAGAGCGCCACAAACTGGTCGTGAACCATCTGGGCGTGTTCCAGCGCGTCCGCGCCCTCGGGGATCAGCGTGCGCCAGCCCTCGCGCGCCGGTGCTGCCACGTCCACGGCAACCAGCCTCCCGCGCGGGGCGTCGAGGTCGGTGCGGAAGTAGAAGAGCGGGCCATCGTTGCCGACAAAACGGTAGGCGGCCTCCAGTTCGGGGATCAGCTCGACGGAGGCCCCCTCCCCCTGCAAGTCGCGGTAGAAGACTCGGTTGCGGGTATCGGTGCCCTGCCAGACGTGCAGCACCAGGTAGCGCCCGTCGTCGCTCACCACCGGAGCGAAGCCCCACTCCTTTTGATCGGGGCGTTCGTAGGCAAGCCGGTCCTCCGGCTGCGGCGTACCGGCCCGGTGGAAGTACAGTTTCTGGTAATAGTTCACCCCGGCGTAGGTCTCGGCCTCGGCCGGCGGATCGTAGCGGGCATAGTAGAAGCCGGAGCCGTCCGGCAGCCACGCCGCGCCGGAGAACTTGCTCCATTCGATCAGATCGGGCAGATCCTCGCCACTCGCCACCTCGCGCACGCGCCACGTCAGCCAGTCGGAGCCGCTGGCGCTGAGGGCGTAGGCCAGCAGCCGGCCATCCTTGCTGGCCTCCCAATTGGTGAGGGCCACCGTGCCGTCCTCGGATAGCGCGTTGGGGTCGAGCAGCGGGCGCGGTTCGGCCTCCAACGAGTCGCGCACGTACAGCACGTCCTGATTTTGCAGGCCGGTGTTGCGCAGCTCGAAGTAGCGCCCGCCCTTTTTCAGCGGGGCGTAGCGGCGGGGGTAGTCCCACAGCGCCGTCAGCCGCTGGCGGATGCGCTCGCGGGCGGGAATGCCCTCCAAAAAGGAGAAGGTGAGCCGGTTCTGGGCGGCGATCCACGCGCGGGTCTCGGGCGAGCCGGCCTCTTCCAGCCAGCGGTAGGGGTCGGGGACCGGCGTGCCGTGGTAGTGGTCAAGCTGCGGGACGGTGGGGGAGGGGGGGTAGGTGAGCATGGAATTCGAGGGCGCGGCGTTAGCTGGGCCGAGTGCAAGCCGTTGTTCGGCAAGGTTCTCTCATGCGGGAGTATGTTGAAGCATCCTGCTAAAATCAGGGTTTCAGGACCGTAAGTATCTCTTTACAGTACCCTTCAGCGATCTGTCGTTCGTAATCATACACAGCTTGGTCGCGATTATGAGCCAGTGGATTCCTGATCTTGGCGAGGAGTTGGGCACGTTGATCCCAATAGCTCTTATCCCTCCCAAAAAACGCCTTGAAGGTGTTCCACTCGGCAAAGATGATAGCGAACAGGTCTTGGGGATAACCTTGAACCGTCTCCCAGCCCAGCGAAGCCAGCAGGGCGATGGCCGGCTGCTCGACGAGGGCGTCTTCGCTGTAGCCGGCGGAGGTCATGTGCCAAACCTACGTTGGCTGTAGTCCTGAGTCTGGCTGGGGCTCAGCTCGGTTGTGGACGGCCCGGTGCGGATATAGAAACGCTCCGTATCGCCATCCTTTACAAACACCGGAGTCGGGGCTTTTCGGCAATTCACAACCATCACGCGCCAGTCGTCGTGGTCGTCGAAATGGATATGCAGGCTGGTCATGGCCTGAATGCCCATGCGGGTCTTGACGATGCTTACCAAATGCAGGGCCATCTTGTCTTCACTGGGGAATCCATCCGCCCGGAGGCCCACCGGGCTGCCATCATCGGAAACACCTACAACCAGCGTGCCGCCGTTGGTGTTCAAGAAGCCGGCCAGAGTCTTGAGTGCGGCCAGTTCCATGCGCGGGTCTTTGCTGCCGGTGTGCAAGTTGGTGCGCAGGGTAGACTTGAACTCCACCGCTTCGGATTCGCCATTCATAACCACCTTCGACAGATCAAATTCCGCCGTGGCCAAATCTTCCCCGGTTTCCCCGGTCAGAAGGGTTACGTAGCCACCGGAGATCACCTGTGCCATCAATTCGCGACGTTTCTCCAGAAACTCTCGGTAATCCAAGTGCTCCCAGTTTGGCGGCAGAGCGTGCAACCGATACATCCGCTCAAGCTCCGCCGGGCCAAAGCGCGCCTTCATGTTGGGCAGGTAGGTCATGGGTGCCTGGTCGGATATGTCCGTATTGTCGCCCCATTCCACCAGGGCGTAGTTGGCTATCTGGTTGGTCTCGCGGGTGGCGGTAATGCCTTGCCTGCTCAGGAAGCCCTTGGGGAAGAGATGATGCCGCTCCACAGCGGCGCGATTCGCCTGCATGGACGGGTCCAGCAGATCGGCCACCTTGATGCTGGAGAATAGCGCCCGCGCATCCAGCAGCACCAGCGCCGCATGGTAGGCAAACAGCGACGGGCTGCGTGGAGACGAGGTGGCCAGATCATTGGGCAGCGACACCGCCCAGAAATCATTGGTGAGCGTGATTTCACAGATTTGGCTGAGTGTCTTCACAAATTCGTCGGCTGTGCCCACGTCACGCAACCGGGCCAGATCGAATTCCATGGCCGATTCCGGTGAGCCGGTAAAGCGGCCAGTGACTGCCGACATGAAAAACCAGCGGGCGATCGCCCCCCGCAGGTCAAACTCGGGCACTTTGTATTCGGTCCGGCCGATCAGGTAGAGCATGTAGGAAAACAGCAGGTTGTTCTGCGAACTGATCATCTTGCCACTGCGGAACCCAGCCTGGCGAATGCAGTTTGTGAAGTCGTGCCAGTATTGCAGGTTCAGCGTCCGCTGCTGGGCATCCTTGAGCAGTTCAAATTGTCGTTCCCGGCGCTCGGTGCTGAATTTCTCGGTTTCCAGATCCTTGCCGCGCAGAATCGAGTACACATACTTCAGCCGGGCGCGCTTGAATGCGACGCCCACGCCGACCCGCAACAACTGATCTGGCGACGGCTCGATAAAGTGGTTGAACGGGGACGCCCTGCCTCTTGAGGGTTTGCGGGCCTCACGGCAGAAGCCCTCCAGATCAGCGCGTCCTTCATCCCAGAACACCGACATCAGGGTCAAAATGAAGTCGGCCTGATTCAGCGGCGTACCCTTGCTGTTGATGCGCACGAACACATCCGACACCGCCTCTTCATCAACATCGGAGGCCAACTCAAGAGCCGTAAATGGAAAACCCAGCAGTCCCTGAAGCTTAAGAATTCGGTCTTCGATGGCCAATTCCTCAGCTTCACTTATGTCACGGACTGTCCGCAGATTCTCGAGGTAGTTCCGGATAATTCGGGTTATCTTGGCATCCGCACTCCACAATACGGAGATGTCCGGGATGAACGACTTGTCCCGGCCAATGGCAGCATCGGCCACCTCAAATCGCTCTTCCAGAGGACTGAAAGCAATCTGGATATGCTCGCTTTCAAAGTTCTCCCGCAAGACGGCGATATCTTTGATGACGGCATACAAGGAAGTCAGGCGTTGCTGTCCATCCACGATCACCAAGCCGGGCGGCTTCTGCTTGGTGTCGGTGCCGATGGTCCGGGAAGTGTCGACCATCGTGTTTTTCCAGAATAACAGATAGCCCACCGGATAGCCCTTGTACATGGAATCGAACAGATCGCGAACCTTGGCATTCTTCCAAACAAAGGGCCGCTGAATGTCCGGCAGCCCGATTTCGCCTAGGCCGATGTACTTGACCAATGAACCGAGATCGTAGTCAACCTTGGTAAACACGGTTTCACTCATGCTCGGTTATCCTCCTCGGGAACGGCGATGTCCAGCCCCGATACATCCACCTCGCCGGAGATGAGCCGGGGCAGCAGCAGGTCGAGGTAAAAATCGTCCTCATCCACGGTGATGCGTTTCTGGCGAGCGACAAAGGCGAAGCCCGCGCCCAACTCCAGGATGAAAGCCTCCATCTCGCGCATGATGGCGGCTTCCAGGTCTTTTTCCTGAAACGTGCCGGTGAGTCCGAGGAAGTCGAGGAAATAGGGGTCGCGGAAGACCAGATCGGGGGTGAGTTTGTCCTCGTCGCGCAAGGCGTCGAGTTCGATGCGGGCCAGTTCTTCCGGCTTTTTCGATAGGGCGGTGCGCTCGTAGAGCATGGAGCCGATCTTCTGCCGCAGGGTGCGGACGCTCCAGTGTTCGATGCGGCACATCTCGGCGTAGAAGCTGCGCTGGAGGGGCCTCTCCAGCGGAAGAAGCTCACAGAAATGCGACCAACTCAATGTTTGCGACAGTGTCGCAACAATCTTTCGATCGGGGAAGGTTTCAACGAACTTCACCATGTAGGCCAGGTTGCGTTCGTTCCATCCCCGGCCGTACTCGGCGGTCAATTTCGCCGACAGTGTCGGCAAAATCCGGCGGCCATACTCGGCCCGCTCGCCTTTCAAGATTTCTTCATCAATCCGCTTGCCCACACGCCAGTAGAGCAGGGTCAGGCCGGCGTTGACTGTGGCGGCGACGCCCCGTCGGGTCTCCTCGATCATCCGGCGGAGGTCTTCCAGAAGCGATGGCGAAACTACCGCCTGCACAGGTTCCTTTTTCACCAGATCGCGTTTTTCAGCCGCCATCACGCCCCCTCCAGCAATTTGACCACATTCTCGGCGATCCGCTCTTCCAGTTCGCGGGCCTCGGCGTTGAGAGCTTCCAGTTCCTCGTTTTGCTCCTCCAGCCGTTCTTTGAAGTCGAAATCGTCCTCCTCGCGGGCGGCCACGCCCACGTAGCGGCCGGGGTTGAGGCTCCAGCCCTGGCGCTCGATCTCGGCCAGGGTCGCCACCTTGCACAGGCCAGGCACATCGGCGTAGTTTCCATCGGGGAAGTGCTCGGCCATCAATTCGGCGCTGTCGTGCAGGTTTTCGGCTTGCTCGCCCCGGTAGAGGCGGGCGATGTTGGCCAGAAATTCGATCTGGGCCGGGGTCCAGTCGCGGTGGGCGCGGTCAATCTGGCGGTAGAGCTGGCGGGCGTCAATGAACAGCACAGTCTCGGCGCGGGCGGTGGCGCGCTTGCCCCGGTCGAAGAACCACAGGGTGCAGGGCAGGGTACAGTGTAGAAGAAGTTCGAGCCGACGGCCACCATCACCTCCACGGCCTGGGCCTCGATGATTTGTTTGCGGATCTCCAGTTCCGAGCTGCGGGCGTCGGAGGCGGAGTTAGCCATGACGAATCCGGCCCGGCCGGCCTCGTTCAGCGCGCTGGAGAATATCTGAATCCAGAGATAGTTGGCGTTATCGGTGCGCGGCAGGCCGAAGGGGAAGCGCGGGTCGTCCTTGAGGCGCTCCTTGTCCACCCGGTTCACGTTGCAGGGCGGGTTGGCCATCACAAAGTCGAACTTGCCGGTGGAGCGGTGCAGGTCTTCGTAGTAGGAGTTGCCCTGGCGGATGTCGCCGGCCAGGCCGTGCACGGCCAGGTTCATCTTGCCCAGGCGCACGGTCTCGGCCACTTTCTCCTGGCCGTAGATGCTCAGTTCAGCGGCGGGGTTCTGCTTGTGTTCCTCGACAAAGCGGGCGCTCTGCACGAACATGCCGCCGGAGCCGCTGGCCGGGTCGAAGATTCGCCCGTGGAAGGGCTGGATGATGCCGACGATGAGCTGGACGATGGCGGTGGGGGTGAAGAA
>CAYZNA010000144.1:0-8599 GCA_964478665.1 uncultured Anaerolineales bacterium | reverse complement strand
GCGCTGGGCGCGCGCGAGGTCTGGACCCTGCCGCAGGGCCAGCCGGCCCGCGCGGCCGGCGCATTGCTCGCCCGGCTGGAGGCGGCGCGCCCGGCATCTGCCGTACGCGTCACACCTGCACTTGCGCCGGAGCGCAGCGCAGGTGCAAGTGTCGCCGCCCGCCCCTCGGGCGCGGAGATAGCAGGCGCATGAGCCGGCCGCGGATTCTGTTTGTCTATCAATTCCTCAGCCTGGGCGGCGTGGAGACCGTGCTGCGCGCCCGGCTCAGGGAGCTGCTGCGCCGTGGCATTGACGCGCGCGTGCTATTTCTGGCCTCGCACGGCGGCGAGTCACTGTTCACCGAGCTGGCCGATCAGGTGGTCGTGCGCACCGCAGAGCCGGCCGTGGCCGAGTACCTCGCCGAATTCCTGCCGGAATGGGTGATCAGCATTGATACGCCGGCAGCCCTGCCGCTCATTCGCCGCGTGCTGCCGGCTGCGCACCTCGCCTACGAAGTCCATACGCCGTACCCGGAATCCTACGCCGTGTTGCTCGACCCCGCTCTCTATCCCGGGCTGGCCGGGATACTGGTTCCTGCCCCCTCGCAGGGTGAGTTCATCCGCTCGCGCATCGCCCGCCCCTTGCCCATCCGCGTGGCGCCCAACCCGCTGCCACCGTTTTTCTTCGACCCGGCGCCGCAGGCCCCCCTGCCAGACCGCCCGGTCGTGGCGTGGGTGGGCCGGCTGGATCGGCTGAAAAACTACCGTGGCTTTGTGCAACTGGCCGGCCTGCTGCGCCAGCGCATCGCGGCTGAATTCTGGATGATTGGCGGTCTGCGTTCCCCTGCCGAAGAGCAGGCCCGGCTGTGGCAGGCGGTGAAAGAGGTCGGACTGGTCGGCGCGCTGCGCTGGCTGCCGGCGGTAGATCACTGTGATATGCCCGGCCTGTACCGCGCCGTGGCGGCCTCCGGCGGCTGTGTGGTTTCCACCTCGTGGGCCGAATCGTTTGGCATGGGCGCGCTGGAGGCCATGGCCTGCAACTGCCCGGTGGTGGTCCCCGACGTGGTCGGGCTGCGCGATCTGGTCCGCCCCGGGGAAACCGGCTGGCTGTACCCGCCGGGCTTCATGGAACGGGCTGCCGACTGCGTGCTGGAAGCCATTCACGAAGGCCAGCAGCGCCGGCAGATTATCGAACGGGCCGCGACGCTGGCCCGCGGCTTCACCGCGCAGGCAGCAGTGGACACCCTGCTGGCGGCGCTGGAGGAGTGGTCTGGAACCCGATTCCTGGCCCCGGAGCCGCTGCCCGCGACCCGGACCCCTGCGGCCGCCGCGCGGGGAGCGGCGGCGCGGGGGGAACCCGGTCCGGGTGTGGCGGCCGCCTTCCCCGGCCGGCAACTGCTAGAAGACGTGATCCTGCAGCAGGCGCAGGAGCTACAATCCCTCTCCGGGCAACTGGCGCGACAGACACAGGAGTCACAATCCCTCTCCGAGCAACTGGCGCGACAGACGCAGCAGCTTGACTCAATCACCGAGCACTTCGAGGCCCTCGACGGGCAACTCAAAGCGATCTACCGCTCCAGGGTCTGGCGCTGGGTGCGCTGGAGCTGGGAATGGGGCCGGGCAGTGCGCGGATTGCTGCGGCACCTTTCGTACGGCAACTTCCGCGAGCTGTTGCGCACCTTGATTCCGTACGATTGGCGCCACCGCGCGGTCAGCGCCGGGCGTCGCCTGCGGGGCAGGGTCCGGCCTCCGCACCGCGGCCTGCAGCGCGCCCCCTCCGAGCTGGCCCACGGGCGGTTTGATATCTCCAACCGCTACGATCTGATCTGCCTGCCGATCATTGACTGGGAGTTTCGCTTCCAGCGCCCGCAGCAATTAATGAGCCAGTTCGCCCGGAACGGCCATCGCAGCTTCTACCTGCGCACGACCTTTCATCAGCAGGGCAGCGGCGTGCTGCGGCAGGACGTTGCCGAAAACGTCTTCGGCGTGCAATTCCCCGGCCCGGCCGATCTGGACCTTTATCGGGACGAAATCAGCCCGCTGGTGCTGGAGGGCTTTCTGGCGGCGCTGGACCGGCTGCGGCTGGAGGCCGGAATCGTGGCGGCGGTGCTGCTGGTGCAGTTGCCTTTCTGGGCGCCGCTGGCCCTGGCTGCGCGCCAGCGCTGGGGTTGGAAGGTGGTGTACGACTGCATGGACGAACACGCCGGCTTCTCCAACACCGCCCCGGCCATGTTGCAGCAGGAGCAGCGGCTGCTGCGCGAGAGCGATCTGGTGCTTGCCACCGCCCGGCTGTTGCACGAAAAGGTGGCCCCGCTGGCGCAACGCACACTGCTACTGCCCAATGCCGGCGAATTCGAACACTTTCAACGCGGCGGCCCGGCGCCGGCCCCGCTGGCCGGACTGCCCGGGCCGGTCATTGGCTACTACGGCGCCATTGCCGAGTGGTTCGACGTGGAGATGGTAAGCGCGGCGGCGCGGGCCAGGCCCGGGTGGCAGTTTGTGCTCATTGGCCACACCTTTGGCGCCGACCTCAGTTCCATTCAGGGTTTGCCCAACGTGCACCTGTTGGGTGAAAAAACCTACGCTGAACTGCCGGCCTACCTGCACCGCTTTGACGTGGCCTGCATTCCCTTCAAGCTTACCCCGCTGACGCGCGCCACCAACCCGGTGAAGTTCTTTGAGTATCTGAGCGCGGGCAAGCCGGTGGTTTCCGTGGAGCTGCCGGAGCTGGAGCCGTACCGGGAACTTTTCTACCCGGTGCGCACGCCGGCCGAGTTCGTCAGCCAGGTTGAGGCTGCCCTGCGGGAGCGTGATCCGGCGGTGGCGGAGGCGCGCCGGACGCTGGCCCGGCAGAACACCTGGCAGGACCGTTACCGGGCACTCAGCGAGGCCATCCGGGGGCTGTACGGCCGGGCGGCAGTGATTGTGGTCAGCTACAACAACCGTGGGTACCTGCGGCTATGTCTGGAGAGGCTGTGGGCGCGGGCGGTGTAGCCCGACTTCGAGGTGAGCGTGGTGGACAACGGTTCCGGGGCCGAGGTGGTCGAGTACTTGCGGACCTGTGAGGCGCGGGAGCCGCGCCTGAAAGTGATCTTCAATGGCGAAAACCTGGGCTTTGCTCGCGCCAACAACATTGGCATCCGCGCCGCTGGCGAGTGCGAGTACGTGGTGTTGTTGAACAACGATACCGTGGTCACACGCGGCTGGCTGTGCGGGCTGGTGCGCCATCTGCAGTCCCCCGGTGTCGGGCTGGTGGGGCCGGTGACCAACGCCATCGGCAACGAGGCGAAGATTGAAGTAGGCTATAAGGGGCTGGAAGGGATGGACCAGTTCGCCGAGCGCTACACCCGCGCACACGCCGGCGGCTGGTTTGAAATTCCGGTGCTGGCAATGTACTGTCTTGCCATGCGCCGTTCTCTGTTGGATCAGGTGGGCCTGCTGGACGAGCGCTACGGCGTTGGCATGTTCGAGGACGACGACTTCGCGCTGACCGTGCGCCAGGCCGGCAAGCAACTTGTATGCGCCGAGGACGTTTTCGTGCATCACTGGGGACAGGCTTCCTTCGGCAAGCTGCCCCCGGGCCGTTACGACCAACTGTTCGAAGACAACCGCAGAAAGTTCGAGCAGAAATGGGGGCGGAAGTGGGAGCCGCACCGTTATCGGAAATGATCTTATGGTTGACCCGCTGTTGATTGAGCCAGGGAGTAGCAGTGCGCCGTCTTTCCACAGGTGAGCTACCACACTTTGATTGTTGACATCTCCGGCGCTGCCCCAGAAAGAAAAGAAGCGGTCGGCAGAGTGGCAGCGCCGCGAGTTCAGGCCGGAGGCATTGTGCTCGTCTCTCATCAAACTGAACGATCTTCAATATCAGATATGGTACAGTGCAGAGAGCCCTCCGCGCTTCGCAGAGCGCTGGGGGGGTGGCTTCCGCTCTCACTGGTTGTGGTGCTCTATTTCGTTCTCTCGTTTCGCAACATTACGCTTCCCGGGGTCAACATGGATGAGACACTGCATGCCCCGGAGGCAGTCAACATGTTGGTGGCCAACATGCCCGGAGACTATGTTACCAAGTGGTCCGGCTGGGCTGTTGAGGCAGGTGGTTACCGTTTTCCCGTAGCCGCTCACAGTTACTCTGGATCACTTAAGTCGTATGTGTTGGCGCTATCGTTTGCCCTATTGGGGGTCAATGTCGTTGCCATGCGTCTGGCCACCGTTTTGCTGGGGGCGGCGGCCGTCGCGCTCACTTATGTCTTTGCACGGCGCCTTTTCGGAGTCGGTGCTGCGGTAGTTGCAGGCGCGCTTCTGGCCACCGATCCGAGTTTTATCATGTACATGCGCGTAGACTACGGCCCGATAGCCATGCCTATGTTGCTGAAAGGATTGTCGTTACTGCCACTGGCCGCTATTCTCGTCCGGCCGGAGCGCAAACCGGGCCGTAGCACAGTGATCGCCATGGGATTCCTGCTGGGGATTGGTATCTACGATCGAGTCTATTTTGCCTGGTTCGTGCTGGCTATGCTTGCAGGCCTGCTGGTGCTGACCCTGGTCAAGAGGCTGCAGCTAACCCTTACACACTATGCCTGGATGGGTATTGCCATTGGTATGGGAATACTGCCACTGGTTCTGTACAACTCTGCACGCGGCTTTCCCACTTTGCAGTTGCTGCTTGCTGGCGGCCCTTCGGTCGAACAAGCACGCGTCCCACCTGGCGAAATCTCGCCCGGCTGGATACTTCAGAACATGCGTCCCCGGAGCGTGGTACTCTGGCAACTCCTGCGTGGCGACATTCACGCCCACTATCTGTTTCGTCAGCCCCTGCCTCGGGCCTACGGACTGGTCGGAACACTATTCCCCTATGCTATGTGTCTGGCTGCTATCTGGCTGTTGGTTGCACTGATCCGGCGCAGGGGGACACGTTCCGAGCGTACTGCCCTGGCATTCTTGCTCATTACCATGGGGCTGAGTCTGGCGCTGGTGTACGCTACTCCATCCGCAGACCGGGGTCACCATTTTGCAGTGGTGTATCCCATACCACACTTGCTGGTTGGCCTGGCGCTCAGCAGTGGCCTGTCGGCATGGCCCGGGAGGATTTCGCGGCGGCTGACGACTATCCTTGCGGCGGCGGCCGGCGGTGTCCTCATCGCATCGAACCTGGTTGTGGGGGGTGAATATCATCGGTTCATGCTGGAGCTATCACCCCGCCAGATTTTCAGCCCCGCCATCTACACCGTTGCCGATGAGTTGCAGGGGCGATACCACGGATGCGTGGTGCAGGTCATGGCGTGGGGGCCGGGCAATCCGCTGATGCTACTCTCCAGGGGCACCCTGGTCGTGCACCAGCCTTTCTGGGGGCTGGGAGACCCGGCTACCCCGGCAGCCAGAGAGTGGTTCGCGCAGGAATTGCGTGACTCCCGAAACGTCTTTGTGATGTATGCTGCGGACTACACACCGGGACTGGCGCTGAGAACGGCGTTTTTTGATGAAGTGGCGAAGCAGGGTCTGATAGCTCACGACGAACCAGTTTTTGACGTCCACGGCGAGCAGGTCTTTAGCATTGTTTCTGTGCAAACTCCCGGATCACTGTATTGCGGCATGCAGCAGTAGAGATCAGCGTGAGGTTTGACGAGCGGCATGAAACTGATCATTCAGATCCCCTGCTACAACGAAGCTCAGAGCCTGGCGGAGACGCTGGCTGATCTGCCCCGAGAGCTGCCCGGCATTGACCGGGTTCTGGTGCTGGTTATTGACGATGGTTCCACCGATGGAACAGCAGATACCGCCCTGGCGCACGGCGCCGACTACGTGGTGCGCCATCTACGCAATCTGGGTCTGGCGCGAGCGTTTGCGACCGGATTGGATACTGCGCTTGCGCTGGGCGCCGACGTCGTTGTAAACACCGATGCCGATCATCAGTACCCGGGTCGGTACGTCGCCGACCTGGTCGCCCCCATTCTGGCCCGGGAGGCTGACGTTGTGATTGGAGATCGGCAACCCGCTGCCAACCCGCACTTCGGCCCGCTGAAGCGCCTGTTGCAGGTGTTCGGTACCGCGGTGGTGCGGCGGGTCTCCAATACCGGCACGCGCGATGCACCCAGCGGCTTTCGCGCCTATTCGCGCGCGGCTGCCATGCGCCTCCATGTGCACACGGACTATTCGTACACGCTGGAGACCCTGATTCAGGCCGGCCGGGAAGGGCTGGCGCTGGCCTATGTGCCTATCCGAACCAATGAAACGCTGCGGCCGTCGCGCCTGCACCGCGGCAACTTCAATTTCATCTGGCGCCAGACTGGTACCATCATCCGCTCGTATGTGCTGTATCAGCCGCTAAAGACTTTTGGCCTGGCGGGCATACCGTTTCTGCTCGCCGGAATTGTGTTGGTGCTACGCTTTCTATACTTCTATCTGACCGGAGCGAGCGGTGTGGCCCGTTACGTGCAATCGGTCACCATTGGCGGGACATTGTTCGTGTTTGGCTTCTTGCTGCTGATGCTGGGCCTGCTGGGTGATGCTGTGCGCGTGAACCGGCAACTGGTCGAAGCCGTGCTATACCAGCTCCAGGCCAGGGAGTCCCCGCCCCCGGCCGAATCTATCAGTGGCGCAGTTGGCCGGCCGATTCTAGCGCGGGAACAGGACCTCCCCGGTGACCGGATTCGCCGGCCGCCGGATGGCTAGCCCCACCAGTACCGAAATACCCTCAGCACTCATCCACCACAGGCGCGACACAGTGGCAACGAGCAGGGGATACGGCGCGGGCATCAGTAGCCCCAGCAACTGTACCAGCATCGCCTCCCGTACACCGATTCCGCCCGGGGCTACGATCACCACAAACCCCACTACCCATGCTCCAGCATAGATTCCTACCAGGGCCGCCGGGCTTACTGGCTGAGGATAGATAGCGGCCACCAGCAGGACAAAGGCCAGCCCGATGAGCACCCAGGCTGTGCAAAAGCCCACCACCGCCAGCCCGAAAATATACAATGCGAAGCGTGTCTGCTCCGGCGGCAATTCCGGGCGAAAGCGACGGGGCAGGCGCCCCAGCCAGTGGCGGGCCAGCCGATATAGCGGCGGCCACAACCCGATCACAGCCAGCGCGGCTGCGGCCAGCCCGATCAGGATCAGCAGCGGCAGCGCGCCAGATTGCGCCAGCACCGCACCGGCACCCAGCACACTGACGAGCACCGCGCTGAAGACCATGGTTACCAGTTCCCAGCTCAGGCTGGCGCCGCCCAGCACCGGATTCAAGCCGTAGCGCTGATAAAAATACACGCGCCCCGGCAAAGACCAGATGCTGCCTGGCAGGTACTTAGCCGGCTGAGAAAGCGCGAACGCCTTCACCACGGCGCCGGGAGCCAGGCTGCCGCCGGCCAGTTTCACCGTCAAGTAGGTGCCGGCGGACAAGCTGAGGTAGCCCATAACCAAAAGCAGGCTGGCAACCACCAGTTGCAGGGCATTTACCTGATGTATACTATGCTGGATTTGCGGCCACAACCGCGCCAGACTACGGGCGAAGAACCAGCCCACCAGCAGTACAAACGCTGTCGGGATCAGCCACCCCAGCCAGCGCAACTGGTTCGAGCGGAAGATCGTTTTCAGATGGGAGAGTTTCGCGGGGGCCACCGGATTTCGCTCTATCACTGGAATAGTATACCTCAACGCCCCCAATAGTTGCCTATGACCGCAGCACGCCCCTCCAGTCAGAACATGGCCCTGGTCCAACCGAAATACACAGATCGCAGTCCCATTGCCCGCTACGCCAACCGGCGCTTCAGGGAAACAGTAGATGCCCTGCTCGCCGGCCGGGATTTTTATACGGTCCTGGATGCGGGCTGCGGCGAAGGCTTTGTGCTGGAGCAGGTCGCCAGAGCCGGGCAGTACGCTGCCTTTGGTGTGGACCTTGACTCTGCCCGGGTGCGCCTCGCGGCCAGCCGTGGGGTTCCCGGTTGGCTGGCGGTGGCCAACGCGCAGCAGCTTCCTTATGACGACAACAGTTTCGATCTGGTAATGCTGCTGGAAGTCCTGGAGCATGTGGGCTCGCCAGAGCAGGTGCTGCGCGAACTGCGGCGTGTCGCCCGTCGCTATTTGCTTATCAGCGTTCCCAACGAACCGTGGTGGCGTATGGGCAACATGGCCCGGCTGAAGTACCTGCCCGCGTGGGGCAACACGCCCGAGCATATCAATCACTGGTCGGCGCGGGCATTCATTCGGCTGGTGGGAAGCTGTTTCTCCATTCTGCGGGCCACCAACCCGGTGTTGTGGACCTTTGTTCTGGCCGAGAAAGCCGCCTGACTTTCCTGGTGGCCCGATCCTTGAGAGAACCCTGGCTTGAGGGGCGGGCAGGGTTGTTGCCCGTGGCCTGCCGTGGCTCTTCTTGATGCTCGCCTCGCAACGGAGGACCGGTGACGCTGGTTCTGCCCGCCCTCGCTACCCTGTTCGCCCTGCCCTTTCTGTTAGAAGGCCTGCTGCGCCTGCTCCTCATGCTCGCCTCCCGCCTGCCGCCTTCTCACTCCGCATTCCGCATTCCGCATTCCGCATTCCGCATTCCGCATTCCCCCTCCCTCGCCCTGCTCATCCCCGCCCACAACGAGGCCGCCGTGATCGGCGACACCGTGGCCGCCGCCCGC
>CAYZNA010000143.1:0-8630 GCA_964478665.1 uncultured Anaerolineales bacterium | reverse complement strand
CGGTCCGCGTGGCTGCGCCCGAGCCGGCGGCTATTACCGAGGCGGTCGTGGACGTGACCGCCGGGGCGCTGCGGGCCGATCCAATGATCGCGACGTTCAAGGTCGATGTCCGCCGCGCGGACAAACGCTACCCGGACCCGTCCATGGAGGCAGCCGGCCGTCTGGGTGCGGCGGTCCAGCGGCGCTATCCTCGTCTGCGTGCGCAGATGAAGCAGCCCGACCTGCTCATCCGCGTCACATCGGAGATTCCCATCGCCTCCGGCCTCGGCTCCGGCGCGGCCATCGCCACCGCCATCGTACGCGCCCTGGCCCTCAGCGCCGGCCGCCCGCTGGCCGATGAGGAGGTCTCCCGGCTGGTGTACCAATCCGAGAAGTTGTACCACGGCGCCCCCTCCGGGGTTGACAACACCGTGATCGCCTTTCGCCGGCCGGTATACTTCGTGCGCGGCCAGCCGCTGACGGCACTGACCGTCCCGGTCCCCTTCCACCTTGTGATCGGCGATACCGGCGTGGCCAGCCC
This sequence comes from uncultured Anaerolineales bacterium, assembly GCA_964478665.1. GTDB lineage: Bacteria > Chloroflexota > Anaerolineae > Anaerolineales > CAYZNA01 > CAYZNA01. Next base: position 8,110 of record CAYZNA010000143.1, on the reverse strand, counting down.
GACAAAACTTGCAGTGGAGGCGGTGCGCCGCGCGTGGGAGGCCGGCCCCGCCCGCTACGAGGCCCTGTTCGACGAGGCCGAGCAGCTCGCCCGCGCCGCCCGTGGCGCCATCGAGGGAGGGGAGCCGCAGCGCCTCGGCCCGCTGATGGACCACAATCACGCCCTGCTGGCGGAGATGGGCGTATCCTCCCCCGAGCTGGAGCGGTTGGTGGCCGCGGCCCGCGCCGCCGGGGCCGGGGGCGCCAAACTCAGCGGTGGCGGGCGGGGCGGCAACATGATCGCCCTCGTGACCGAAACCACCGCCCCGGCCGTCACCCGCGCCCTCCTCGCCGCCGGCGCCCCCCACGCCCTCCTCACCCTCGTCGGCCCCTGGACCCACCCCTCCCACCCTACCCCCCTCCCACCCTCCTGACCTCCTGACCTCCTGACCTCCCTTCCTCCTTCCTCCTTCCTCCTTCCTCCTTCCTCCTTCCTCCTTCCTCCCCATGCCCCTCACCTTCCTCAAACTCGGCGGCTCCCTCATCACAGACAAAAACCGGCCCCGCGCCCACCGGCCAGACCTGCTGGCCCGGCTGGCAGCCGAGATCGCGCAGGCCCGCGCCGAACGACCCGATCTGTCGCTGCTGCTGGGGCACGGCTCGGGGTCGTTCGGGCACGTCGAGGCAGCCCGTTACGGCACGAAACACGGCGTGCACACCCCGCTGGACTGGCAGCGCTTCGCCGAGGTGTGGGACGTGGCCCGCGAGATCAACCTGATCGTCAACCGCGCGTTGCGGGAGGCCGGGCTGCCGGCCATGACCTTCCCGCCCTCAGCCTCGGCCCGCGTATCGCAGGGCCGCATCGTCGAACTGGCGCACGCGCCCATCGAACGCGCCCTGGCGCACGGGCTGATCCCGGTCGTGTACGGCGACGTGGCCCTGGACGACCAGCGCGGCGGCACCATCATCTCCACCGAAGACAGCTTCTTCTACCTGGCCCGCCGGCTGCGCCCGGCGCGAATCCTGCTGGCCGGCATCGAAAACGGGGTATACTCAGACTATCCCGCCGGTCGCAGCGTGATCCCGGAGATCACGCCCGCCAATCTGGAGGCGCTGCGCCCCGCCCTGCAAGGCTCGGCCAGCACCGACGTGACCGGCGGCATGGCTGCCAAGGTGACCGAAATGCTGGCCCTGTGCGCCGAAGTGCCCGGGCTGGAGGTACACATCTTCTCCGGGTTGGAGCCGGGAGCGGTGCGGCAAGCGCTCGCCGGCCGCCGGGCAGGCACAACTATTCACGGGTAAACCTCATGCGCATCGCGGTTCTGTCAGACATCCACGGCAACTCCATCGCGCTCGATGCAGTGCTGGAGGATATTCAAACGCAAGGCGGCGTGGACGGGTACTGGATTCTGGGGGACCTGGTTGCCATCGGCCACGACCCGCTCGGGGTGCTGGACCGGCTGTCCCGGCTGCCGGCGGCCCGCTTCATCCGCGGCAACACCGACCGCTACGTGGCAACCGGCGAACTCCCTCCGCCAACCCTCGAGCAGGTGCAGGCCGCCCCGGACCGGCTGCCGCAGTTGCTGCAGGTGGCCCGCAGCTTCGCGTGGACTCAGGGCGCGGTGGCCGCCGCCGGCCGTAGCCGGGGCAACCCTATGCCCTGGCTGGCTGCCCTGCCGGGCGCGCTGCGGGAAACGCTGCCGGACGGCGCGCGAGTGCTGGCCGTGCACGCCACGCCGCGATCCGACGACGAGGAAGGCCTGCACCCCGCTCAAGATGCGGAGAGGCTGCGCCGGTTCTTCGGGGGCCACGACGCGGACCTCATCTTTGCCGGCCACACCCACACCCCCACCGATGTCCGCGTGGATGGCGTGCGGCTGGTCAACCCCGGCAGCGTGAGCAACCCCTTTCCCCCCGACCTGCGCGCCAGCTACCTGCTGCTGGAGGCGGATGCGGAAAGGCATCGCCTGCTGCCCCGCCGGGTGGACTACGATCACGCCGCGGTAATCAGGGCCGTTGAGCGTCTGGGCCACCCGGCCGCGGCGTACATCGTGAGGTATATGCAGGGGCAGAACCGGCCCCCGTGGCAAGGATGAAACTGCCGTCATCTTGCTCATTCGCCGCAGTCTGTTGTAGTATCGGGAGAAGGGCAGGGGCAGGCGAAGGCAATGCCTTCGCCTGCCCCTGCCGGCGCCGACCGGCCGGGGACCTGTGAGGGGGGACAACTGGAGAACACCGAACTGTGACTGGACGAATCCTGCTGGTAGACGACGAACCCGGGCTACTTGAGCTGGTGGGCGCCCATATGCGCAAGGAAGGCTACCAGGTGGAGACCGCGGACTGCGGCCTCGCAGCACTGGAGGCTGTGGCGCGCGAACGGCCCGACCTGATCCTGCTCGATGTCATGCTGCCAGATATCAGCGGGCACGAAGTCGCCCGCCGGCTGCGCGGCGAGCCGGCCACGGCCGGCATTCCCATCATCATGCTCAGCGCCCGCGCCAGCGCCTCTGACCGGGCCGAGGGGCGCCAGGCCGGCGCGGAAGACTACGTCACCAAACCGTTCGATCCAAAGGACCTGGCGCGGCGGGTGGCAGCCGCGATCGAGCGGGGTGCGCGGCGCCGGCGCGATCCGCGCGATCAGTCTGCCGACCTACTGTCCGAAATCGCACACGGGGCGCTGGTGGTGCTCAACGTTGATCTGGTGTGGCTCTTCGTGGCCGACCGCGCCCAGCACAGCCTGCGCTCAGCCGCCATCGCCTCCGTCACGGGGGAACAAACCGCCCGCCAGCTTATCAGCAGTGTTAAGGGCGGCCCTGGCGAGGTGGCCTTTCCGCTGGCGCCGCGCATCAGCCCGTTGTGCGAGGCCGTGCTGACCGGCGAAAGCTGGATTGACCGGCCGCTGCCCACATTGGCCAGCCTGCCGGGCGGCGAACTGCTGGCCCGTGGACTGGCCGGCATCCGCGTCCGGGCGGCTTCTGTTCTGCCGCTCACCCTGCGCGGAGAACGGCTGGGAGCCATGCTGCTGGCCCGTCGCGGCGAGACCCGGGCCGGGCCGCGCGATCCGCATTTGATCAGCCTGGTTGCCAGCCAGGCCGCTACCGGCCTGGAGAACATGCGGCTGCTGGCCGAGCTGGAACGACGCGAGGAAGACGCTCGCCAGGCCAGCCAGTTCCACCAGACCCTGGTCAATACCATGGGCGATGGCCTGGTCATGCTGGACCGGAGAGACCGCATCCAATTCGTCAACCGGCGTATGCTGCGCATGTTGGGCTACAGCGAAGAACAACTGCTGGGCCGCGACTTTGTGACGCTGATGTACCCCGCCGATCAGGCCAGTATGCGCGCCGTGCTGCGGAACAGCGACAGCGGCACCGCCTCCTTCGAGAAACGCATCCTGCGCGCCGATGGCTCGCCCTTGCCGGTGCTCTCGGTGCTGGTCCCGGCCAGCACCCAACAGGAGAGCATTGGCAACGTGCTGGTGCTCACCGATCTTTCTGAGCAGAAACTGCGGGAATCCGCGCTGGAGCGGCGCAACCGGCAACTGGCGGCCGTCAACCGAGCCAGCCAGGGCATGGCGGCCTCACTGGACCTGAACGCGGTTCCCGGCATCATCCTGCGCGAGTCGGTGGAGGTACTGGGCGCGCACGGCGGCTCCATTTTGCTGGCGGACGAGGCCTCCGGCGATCTGGTCTTCCGCGCCGCCAGCGGCCCGGAGGCAGAACGGGTAACCGGGCTGCGCGTGCCGGCCGGACAGGGGATCGTAGGGTGGGTGACCACGCACGGCAAGTCGACCCTGGTCACCGACGCCCACACCGACCCCCGCTTTTACAACGGCATTGACCGCCAGACCGGACTGATCACCGTCTCTATCGTGGCCGCGCCACTGCTCATCAACCGGCGCGCAATTGGCGTGGTGGAGCTGATTAACAAGATTGAAGGCGCCTTCGACGAAGAGGACCTGACCCTGCTTGAGACCCTGGCCCAGGCCGCCGCGATCGCCGTGGACAACGCCCGGCTGTACCGCGACCTGCACCAGCACACCCGACAACTGGAGCAGGCCTACGCCAGCCTGCAAGCCGCCGACCGGGTGAAGGACCAGATGATCCAGAACGTCTCGCACGAACTGCGCACGCCGCTCACCATTATTCTGGGCTATCTGGAGTTGCTGGCCGAGGGCAATATGGGCCCACTCACAGACCAGCAGCGCCAGAGCGTGGAGATCGTGCGCCGCAAGGGATACTCGCTGGCCCGCATTGTGCGCGACATAGTGACCCTAGAGCAAATGGGCAATGTGGCCCTCCAGCGCCAGCCCACCCACTTGCTTGCCCTCGCAGAGGAGGCGGTGAGGGGCGCCGCGCCGGCCTCCGGGCAGGCAGGCCTCACCCTGCGCATCGAGCACGACGGCCCACTGCCGGAGGTGCCGGTAGACCGCCTGCGGGTGGGGCAGGTGCTGGACAACCTGCTGGATAATGCCATCAAGTTCAGCCCGAGCGGCGGCGAGATACTGGTACGGCTGGCCGATATTGGCCCGGCGCTGGAGGTGAGCGTGGTGGACCACGGCATCGGCATAAGCCCAGAGAGCATGGGGCGACTGTTCGAGCGCTTCTATCAAGTGGACGGCAGCGCCACCCGCCGCTTTGGCGGCGTAGGGCTGGGGTTGGCCATCTGCAAAGAGATCGTGGCTGCCCACGGCGGCGAAATCCGGGTGGAAAGCGAGAAGGGCAGGGGTAGCTCCTTTGTGTTTACCCTGCCCAAGGATGAAAAGTGAGAGAAGTAGGGGCGACCCGGTGTGGTCGCCCGGGAGTAGGGGCGAGAGTCAGGCAGGCCCCTCGAGCAGGGCTTGCAGGGCCAGCAGATAGGAGCGCCAGCCAAAGCCGCTAATCGTCCCCACGCAGGCCCCGGCGGTCAACGAACGCAGGGGGCGCAACCCTGTGCGCCCCTCGCGGGCATGGATGTTGGAGAGGTGCACCTCCACCACCGGCAGGCCGATAGCCGCGATGGCATCCCGCAGGGCTACCGAAGTATGGGTGTAGCCGCCCGGGTTGAACACCACCCCATCGGCCCAGTCGCGCGCCTCGTGCAGGGCGTCAATCAGCGCGCCCTCGTGATTTGATTGGCGGCAGCGCACCTCTGCACCCAACCGCCCCCCGGCGGCCTGCAAACGCGCGTCAATCTCCGCCAGGGTGATCGTGCCATACACCTCCGGCTCGCGCGTCCCCAGCAGGTTCAAGTTTGGCCCGTGCAGTACCAGAATCTTCATTACGCTTCCGCCTCCACCATTTCGACCAGCACCGCCAGCAGTAGCTCTTCTGACACGATGACGCCGATACGCACGTCTCCCGGCGCGGCCGGCAGCGCGAACTTGAGCTGCCCGCCGGCCTTATTTTTGTCGGCGGACATGGCCGCCCGGATGGCCTGTGGGGCCAGCCCCGGGCAGCGGGTGGGCAGCCCGGCGCGGCCCAGCACTTCGGCAAGCTGCCCCGCCAGCCCACGGGCAGCCAGCCCCAGCTCCTCCGCCAGCCGGGCCTCGGCCACCAGCCCGACTGCGATGGCCTCGCCGTGGCGCAGCCGGTAGCCGGAGGCCGCCTCCACCCCGTGCCCGACGGTGTGCCCCAGATTGAGCTTTGCCCGCTCGCCGCGCTCGTAGGGGTCGGCGTTCACAATGCCCACTTTCATACCTGCCGCCCGGACAAGCGCGGCGCGCAGTTCGGCATGTCCACCGCCCCCCACGATCTTCAGCAAACCGGGGTCGCCGATCACGCCGGCCTTGATCACTTCCGCCAGCCCGGAACGCAACTCGGCCGGCGGCAGGGTCGCCAGGGTCTCGCTGTCGGCCAGCACCAGCGCCGGCGGGTGGAAGGCTCCCACCAGGTTCTTGCCCCCGGGCAGGTCCACCCCGGTCTTGCCACCCAGGGCCGCGTCGACCATGGCCAACAGGGTTGTGGGCAGGTTGGCCCAGCGCACCCCACGCAACAGGGTGGCGGCCACGAATCCGGCCAGGTCGCCCACCACCCCGCCCCCCACCGCCAGGATCGTGCCGCCGCGCTCCATGCCGTGCGCCAGCGCTGCCTCGTACAGCACTCGCACGGTGTCCAGTGTCTTGTGGCACTCGCCGGCCGGAAACACAACCAGCGGAGCGTCGAGCGCCCGCGCCACGCTCGCGCCGATCAGCGGGGCCACGTTGCTATCCGTGATGACCACCAGCGGCGGCTCCCCGTAGGCCGCGCCGGCCAGCCAGCCGGCCGCGTCGGGCAGCAGCCCGGCCCCGTACACTGCCGCGTAGCCATCCAGCCAGAAGCGCGTCCGCCCAGACTCCTGTATGGCTATGCGCATTATCCCCAGGGCGGTCTCGTCCAACGTTTGCCCATCGCTCTCCACCGCCAGCGAAAACGAGGCGTAGTGCCCGGCGCGCGCCTCCAACAGCCGGGCCAGATTCCGCTCCCGCGCCCGGTCCCCCTCCCCGGCCAGCAAGGGCCGGGCCGGGCCGCCGGCCAGCCTGCCCAGCAGAGTCGGCAGCCCGGCGCGCAGGCAAATCACGGTTCCGGTGGCCTCCAGCGCCGCCCGGGCGTGCGGCTCCAGCAGCGCCCCGCCCCCTACGGCAATCACCTGCCCGGCGCTGGCGGCCAGCTCGCGACACAGCGCCGCCTCCCGGGCGCGGAACAGCGGCTCCTCGCCAGCGGCGAAGTAGTCCGGGATCGGGCGCCGGTGGCGGGCCTCCAGCAACGCATCCCCATCCACAAACGGCCTCCCCAGCCGGGCGGCCAGCACCCGCCCGGCGGCCGTCTTCCCTGCCCCGGGCGGCCCGCAGAGTACGATGTTTTCGTAGTTTTCGTGGTCCATGCTCCCCTACGGCCAGAACATCCACGGCTCGTTGGCCATCGGTAGTTCCTCCAGCCGCGCCCGGCGCAGGGCCGCAAAGCGCGGGCGTAGCTCGGCCAGCGAGTCGCCGCCCAGCTTTTCCAGCAACGCCTCCGCCAGCACCAGACAGACCATGGCCTCCCCCACCACCGCCGCGCGCGGCACCGCGCAAAAGTCGGAGCGCTCGTAGCGGGTGGGCGCCGGCTCCCCGCTGGCGAGGTCCACGGTTTGCAGCGGATTGAGTGTGGTGGCGATGGGCTTCATGGCCGCCCGCACTAGCAGCGGCTCGCCGGTGGATATGCCCCCCTCCACGCCCCCGGCCCGATTGGTGGCCCGGAACAGCCCCCCGCCCGGGGAGCGCCGAATCTCGTCGTGGACCATGGTGCCCGCGCGGGCGGCATTTTCCCAGCCCGGACCGATCTCCACCCCCTTGATGGCCGGGATGCTCATCACCGCCGCGGCCAACCGGGCTGTCAGCCGCCGGTCCCAGTGCACGTGGCTGCCCAATCCGGGCGGCACCCCCAACGCCGCCACCGCGAATATCCCACCCAGCGTGTCCCGGGCCTCCATTGCCGCGCGGATGCGCGCCCTCATGGCGGCGCTCCCGGCCTCATCCGGACACCGGACCTCAGAGGCCTCGGCCCGGTCCAGCCGCTCCGCCAGCGGCATGCCCGCTACTTCTGCTCGCACCCCGCCGATCTCGGTCACATAACTGCCCACGCGCACGCCGAACTCGGCTAGCAGCCTGCGGCAGACTGCCCCGGCAGCCACGCGGGCGGCCGTCTCGCGGGCGGAGGCGCGCTCGAGGGCAAAGCGCAGGTCGGGGTAGCCATACTTGACCGTCCCGGTCAGGTCGGCGTGGCCGGGACGGGGGGCGGTCATGGGCGCCACCGCGCGGCCCTGCCACTTCTCGTGGTCGCGATTGCGGATGAGCAGCGCGATCGGCGCGCCGGTGGTCAGCCCGGCCATCACCCCGCCGAGTATCTCGGCCCGGTCCTGCTCGATTTTCATGCGCGGGCCGGAGCCGTAGCCGGTCTGGCGGCGGGCAAGGTCCGGAGCCAGGTCGTCCGGGGAAAGCGGCAGCCCGGCGGGCACACCTTCGAGGATGGCGGTGAGCGCCGGGCCGTGGGATTCGCCGGCGGTGAGGAAGCGCAGGTGGGTCATGGGCAATTACCGTTTGCTGCACCAATCGCCGGGGCAGCGCCGGGGGCCTGATAAGTGGTAAGTATGCGGCGCATCCGGTCGCGTGGGGGGGGGAGGCCGGTCCCCCGCTC
>CAYZNA010000142.1:1791-8640 GCA_964478665.1 uncultured Anaerolineales bacterium | reverse complement strand
GCTGGTCGGCTGGTCGGCTGGTCGGCTGGTCGGCTGGTCGGCTGGTCGGCTGGTCAGGTGGTCGGGTGGGGAGGGGTCAGGTGTCAGTGGGGCGGGGGGCCGAGGACTGCGCAGGCGTTTTGACCGCCGAGGCCGAAGGAGTTCGAGAGGGTCACGCTGACAGGCGTCTGGCGCGCGATGTTGGGCACGTAATCAAGATCGCAGGCCGGGTCCGGGCGTTGGTTGTTGATAGTGGGGTGGATCTGGCCGTGTCGGATGCTCAGGGCGCACACGATGATCTCCAGCGCCCCGGAGGCGCCCATCGGGTGGCCTATCATGGATTTGGTGGAGCTGATCGGAATGTTGTAGGCGTGTTCGCCGAACAACTTCTTGATCGCCAGCGTCTCGGCGGCGTCGTTGGCCGGGGTGGAGGTGCCGTGGGCGTTGATGTAGCTGACTTCCCCGGGCCGGATGCCGGCGTCCTGCAGCGCCCAGCGCATGGCCCGCACTGCGCCCAGGGCGTCGGGGTCGGGCGCGGCCACGTGAAAGGCGTCGGAGGATGAGGCGTGGCCCAGCACCTCGGCGTAGCCTCGGGCGCCGCGCGCGCAGGCGTGCTCCAGCCGTTCCAGCACCAGCACCCCGGCCCCCTCCGCCAGCACGAAGCCCTCCCGGTCGCGGTCAAAAGGCCGGGAGGCCTGCTCCGGGCGGTCGTTGAAGCTGACCGGCAGGCCGCGCATGGCGCTGAAACCGGCCACGGCAAAATCGCGGATGAAAGCCTCGGTGCCGCCGCAGATCACCACGTCGGCGATGCCGCGCCGGATGAATTCGGCGGCCTCGCCCACAGCCTGGGTGCCGGTGGCGCAGGCGGTGGCGATGGTGGCGTTGGGACCCAGCGCCTGATAGGCCCGGGCCACCAGAAAGGCCGGCATGTTGGGAATGGAAGCCGGCCCCCCGAACGGGCTGACGCGCCCGATGCCCCGGCTACGCAACACCATGATTTCGTCGTCCAGGCGGTCCACCCCGCCCATCGCGGTGCCGAAGTACACCGCCAGCCGTTCCGGGTCCCGCAGCGGCAACTCCAACCCGGAGTCGGCGACCGCCTCCGCCGCCGCAGCCAGGGCGATCTGCGAGCAGCGGGCCATCCGGCGAGCCTCGCGCGCGTCCATGTAGTTGGCCGGGTCAAAGCCCTTGATTTCTCCGGCAATCTGGCAGGGGAAGCCGGTGGCGTCAAAGCGGGTGATGCGCCCGATACCCGAGCGGCCGGCGAGCAGGTTGCGCCAGAAGTCCGGCACGGTCAGGCCAAGCGGGGTGATGGCGCCCACGCCGGTGATGACCACCCGCGGCCGGGCGCGAGGCTCAGGCATGGTCGTGCTCGGGAGTGGATCCGGCCGAACCCAGACGCTCGGCGAGGCTGCGGCGCAGGGAGTCCAGCACGTTGCCTGCCACGGCCTGACGGGCTGCGCGAACCGCGTTCACCAGGGCGCGGGCGTCGGAGCGGCCATGGCCGACGAACAACAACCCGTTTACGCCCAGCAGCGGGGCAGCGCCCACCTCCGCCGGGTCCAGCAGCCGGCGCACTTTGCGGAAGGCCGGGCGGGCCAGCACCCCGCCCAGCGCGGTGATCAGGTTGGCAGTGATCTCCTCGCGGATGATCTCGGTGAGCAGCTTTGCCACGGCCTCGCTGGATTTGAGCAACACGTTGCCGGTGAAGCCGTCGGTCACCACCACGTCGGCCTGCCCGCCGAACAGCTCCTTGCCCTCCACATTGCCGATGAAGTTCAGCCCGGCGCCGGCCAGCAGCGGATAGGCGGCCTTGACCAGCTCATTGCCCTTGCCGGCCTCCTCGCCGTTGGAGAGCAGGCCCACGCGCGGCGCGGCGATGCCCAGCGCTCTCTCGGCGTACACGCTGCCCATAATGGCAAACTGGAGCAGGTATTCTGGTTTGCAGTCGGCGTTGGCGCCGATATCGAGCACCACGGTGTGGCCGTTCTTGACCGGGAAGAGCGCGGTCAGGCCGGGGCGCCTGACTCCGCGCAGCCGGCCCAGTTGAAAGAGCGCGGTCGCCATGGCGGCGCCGGTGTTGCCGGCGGTGACGAAGGCATCGGCCTCGCCGCGCTTGAGCAAGTCCATGCCCACTGCCATCGAGTTATCCGCCTTGCCGCGCGCCGCGCGGGCGGGTTTATCGCCCATCTCCAGTACTTCGCTGGCGTGCACCAGCCGGATGGGGGTATCCGGGCCGGCGCCGGCGCGGGCGAGGGCCGGCTGCAACAATTCGCGGTTGCCCACAAGGATCAGTTCATCGCCGAAGGCGCGGGCTGCCTGCAGCGCGGCCTCGGCCTCCGGGGTGGGGAAGTTATCGCTCCCCATGCCATCCAGCACAATTCGCATTTAAGCTCCTGACAAACGAATCCGGCCCTGAGGCCGTGTGGGGTTAGATTCTACAATGAAGGGGGGCAGATGTCCAACAGCGGCGGCCCTGTGCAGGCAAAGGCTGTCAGAAAGGCGTTTGACAGACACCGGACTCTGGCTATAATACCGCTGCGCCCCGGTGGCGGAACTGGCATACGCAGCAGGTTGAGGGCCTGTGCCGCAAGGCGTGGAGGTTCGAGTCCTCTCCGGGGCACTGGTTGTCGCATGGGGCTGGCATTACGCCAGCCCCTGATTGTTTGTCCGGGTGTGGGTCCCGGCCTGTGCCTGGTTCAGGTACGCCCAGTAATACGGCCCGTCAGCGGCATCCAGCACTGCCACCTGGCGGGGGCCGGGCAGGGTCAGCCGCTCGAACATCTCGACTCCGGGCGGCTGGTGGGCATACAGGCGATACGGATGGAACCCGTCGGTCAGCCCCAGCAGGCCGTTGCGCAGGCCCTGCAGGCGCAGGCCGGTGCGGCCTGCGACCGCCTCATCCAGTTGGCCGGCGCGGCCGGCCTGAGCGGCGTTCTCAAAGACGAAGCACAGCACCCGCTCGCTCCCGTCCAACAGTTGATCCTTGCCGGTGTAGGACGGCAGCGGCTCGCCGTAGGCTACCACCCGATGAAAGCGCGCCACCAGCGATTGAGGGTCCAGGGCTACTTTCTGGCGGTCGTTGCCTCCCCACGGCACGGCGAAGTTAAAGCCGCCCCCGGTCTCTGTGACCCGATACAGCTTGCCCTCGCTGACAAACAGCGTGCCTTCGGGCAGCAGCCAGGCCGGCTGTCCCTCGAAAGGATCCTCGACCTCCCGGCCGGGATGCAGTATGTGGGTGTATTTCCCGCTCCAGCGGTGCGCGCGTGCGCGCAAGTCATCCAGCATTTGCTGTAGCGCTTCTGAGGGGCTTTGACGGGGCACCGAAGAGTCTCCAGAGATACAGTTGGCGGCCCGCAAGGGCGGGATTGCCGCACCCCCCAATCATACACGATTTCCAGCGTCTTTGCATGCCTTGTGTGGGAAAGTGCGCACACAACGGTTGTCAGAAGAATCCACGCAACTGGAGTGATGCGGCTGAATAGCCGCGAATGGGCTATACTTTGCCCTGCCGGGCGGAGACCGCCCCCGATTGTCACGACAGGAGAAAACGATGGACGCTCTGGTAAAAGCGCTCGCCCCGGCCTTTGCGGCCGGCTTTGCCCTGCAGCGATTGATGGAGCTGCTCAATCCGCTGTGGGACCAGTTCGGCAAGAATGCCATGTTCGACAGGAAGCGAGAGTGGTTTATGAACGCTTTCTCCTTGATGGGCGGCCTGGTGCTGGCTTTCGGCGTGCCCCTGACGGTGCTGGGGCCGCTGGGATATGCCTCAGGCAGCCTGGCCGACCGGCTGATCACGGCGCTGGTGATCAGCGCCGGCACAGAAGGCGTGAACACCATCCTCAAATTCCTGGGCTACGCCAAGGCAGAGAAGAAGAACGAGGCCATGAGGGCCAGGCGATCGTGATTAATATGGGAGAGACGGGATAATGGAGATAGGCCTGGTCCGCAAGATTGACATTGACCGCGAGATGCAGCAGGCGTACCTGGATTACGCCATGAGCGTGATTGTGGCGCGCGCCCTGCCGGACGCCCGCGATGGCCTCAAGCCGGTCCACCGCCGGATTCTGTACGCCATGCACGACATGGGCATTCGCCCCGGCACCGACTACAAGAAGTCGGCCCGCATTGTAGGCGAAGTGCTGGGCAAGTACCACCCGCACGGCGATATGGCCGTGTACGACGCCATGGCGCGCATGGCGCAGGATTTCTCCATGCGCTATGCGCTGGTGGACGGGCAGGGCAACTTCGGCTCGATAGACGGGGACGCCCCGGCCGCCATGCGCTACACCGAGGCGCGCATCACCCGCATGGCCGCCGACATCCTGACTGATCTGGAAAAGGATACGGTGGATTTCGCCGGCAACTTCGACGGCACGCTGAAGGAGCCGCAAGTGCTGCCGGCGGCCGTGCCCAACCTGATGATCAACGGCGCCACCGGCATCGCGGTCGGGATGGCTACCTCTGTCCCGCCCCACAACCTGGGGGAGGTGTGCGATGCCCTGACAACCATGCTCGATCGCTGGACCGCGCTGGACGATGTTACGGTTGAGGACCTGATGAAGTTCGTGCAGGGGCCGGACTTTCCCACCGGAGGTCTGATCCTGAGCGAGGAAAAGGAGGGCGAGGGCCTGGCGGCAGCCTACGGCTCGGGGCGCGGGCGAATTACGGTGCAGGCGCGGGTGCACACCGAGGAGATGGAACGCGGGCGCACGCGCATCATCATCACCGAGATCCCCTTCCAGACCAACAAATCCTCGCTGATCGAGCGCATTGCCGATCTGGCCCGCGACAATACGCTGGAGGGCATCTCCGATCTGCGCGACGAATCCGACCGCCAGGGTATGCGCATCGTGATCGAACTGAACCGCAACGCCGACCCCGAGAAGGTGCTTGCCGGCCTGTACAAGCGCACCCCGCTGCGCGGCACCTTCAGTATCATCATGCTGGCGCTGGTCAACGACGAGCCGCGCCTGCTCTCGCTCAAACAAATGCTGAAGGTGTTCCTCGATCACCGCCTGGAGGTAGTGCGGCGGCGCAGCGAATACGAATTGCGCCGGGCGAAGGAGCGGGCGCACATTCTGGAAGGCCTGCTGGTGGCGCTCAACAACCTGGATGAGGTGATCAAGATCATCCGCGCCGCACGCGACGGCGACGAAGCGCGCACAAAGCTGTGCCGGCGCTTCAAACTCAGCGTGCTGCAGGCAGACGCCATTCTGGATATGCCTCTGCGCCGGCTGGCCGCGCTCGAACGCAAGAAGATCGAGACCGAGTACAAAGAGAAAGTGGCCCTGATCAAGCACCTCGAAGGGCTGCTGGCCTCGCCCAGGAAGGTGCGTGCGTTGATCGCCGAGGAACTGCGCGGGCTGAAGTCCACCTACGGCGACCGGCGGCGCACGCAAATCGTCACCGGCAAGGACGTGACCGCGCCCGGCGCCACCCTCACCATGGCCGATCTGGTCCCCGAGCAACAGGTGTGGGTGACCTTGAGCGCCGACGGCCTGCTCGCCCGCGCCCCGGCGGGTAGGGAACGCATCCCCATGCGTTTCCCCAAAATCACCGGCGGGGTGCTGGCCGTGGTGCAGGCCAACACCCGCGACGTGCTTTACCTGCTCAGCGAGCGCGGCCAGGCCGCCACTGTGCCGGTGCACTCCATCCCGGAACACGAAGACCTGTCACAGGGCGTGCCCTTCCGCAGCCTGTCCGCCTTTCCGGCAGAGACCAGGATCGTGGCCGCGGTCTCGGTTTCCCCGGAGTTAACCCGGCCCGCGAGCGGGACCTCCGATGCGCCGGAGTCCGGGGGAGCGCCGGGGGGGTACCTGCTGCTAGCCTCCCAACTGGGGATGGTGAAACGGGTGGCCCTCAGCGACCTGCCCGGCCCTTCCGCCCAGGCTTTCGCAGTGATGGGCCTGGCCGAGGATGATTTCCTCGGCTGGGCGCGCCTCACCAGCGGGGAAGGGGAGGTGCTGCTGGTCACCGCCCATGCCATGGCGATCCGCTTCAAGGAAGAGCAGGTGCGGCCGATGGGCCTGCCGGCGGCGGGCGTGCTGGGGATCAAGCTGGCGCGCGAGGACGAGTGGGTAGTGGGGATGGACGTGGTCCGGCCCGGCGCGGAGGTCCTGCTGGCGGCCGGCAACGGCCAGGGCAAGCGCATCGCCCTGAAGGAATTCCCCACCCAGGGGCGTTACGGGATGGGCGTGCAGGCGTGGAAGCTGCCGCCCCGGACGGCTCTCATCGGGGCGGTGATTGGCGCCCCCGATGAGCGCACCCTGCTGCTGACCGGGCAGGGCGACAGCGCCACCCTCAAACTGGAGGCCGCGCCGCGCCGGGGGCGCAGCGGGCGCGGCGCGGCGCTGCTCAAGCTCAAGAAGGGCGACAGCTTGATGACCCTGACGCCGGCCCTGGCCGGCGGCCTGACCGGCGCCTCCGGGGGGAGCAAGCCGGCGGCAAAGAAGCGCGCCACGAAGGGCGCCCCGAAGAAGGCCGCCGCGAAGAAGCCGGCAGCGCCGAAAGCGGAGGCGACGAAGGCCGGCGCCGGCAAGGAGGGAACAGAGAAGCCAGCCGCAAAAAAGCCCGCCCCGCGCAAACCGGCCTCGAAATCTGCCGCTGACAGGAAACCGGCCGCCAGCGCGAAGAAACCGCTCCCCCGCAAGCCAGCCGCAAAGCACGCCCCGCGCAAGAAGCCGGCTGAACCTGTGCCGGAGAAATAGGCCGGGTCGGCGACACGGCTCGGCCCCACCTGCGCCGGTAGCGCGGGCATCCCCATGCCCGCGTCGCCCACGGCCGTAGCGCGGGCATCCGTAGCGCGGGCATCCCCATGCCCGCGTCGCCCACGGCCGTAGCGCGGGCATCCCCATGCCCGCGTCGCCC
>CAYZNA010000142.1:0-1691 GCA_964478665.1 uncultured Anaerolineales bacterium | reverse complement strand
CCATGCCCGCGTCGCCCACGGCCGTAGCGCGGGCATCCCCATGCCCGCGTCGCCCCGGAAACTGGAAGGCCTCAGCTTGCGCCGGGCCGCGTGAGGGTGAAACAACTGTAGTGATACTGGATCTTGCCATCCAGCACCCCCAGCGTGTCGTTGCCGTCCAGCACGTTGCCGCCGGGGGACTGGCAGGTCCAGAGCACGTGCTGCGAGTTGCCCTCGCTGCTGTATTCGGTGAGGGCGAACGCGCCGCCGTGCAGGTCCCCCTCCAGCAGCCGGGTGTAATAGTCGCCGATGGCGCCCGCCCCCTGCCAGGCCGCGGCCGCCGTGACCAGCACGGCTTGCTCGGCGTACAGCGCCTGCACCCGCGCCGGGTCGCCGGTGTTGAGGGCCACCAGCAAGGCCTCGCTGACGTCCGGCGGGCGCGGCGGGGGCGGCCACGGATAGCTCGCCACCGCCTCCCACAGGTCGCGGTTCTCCGGGCGGCCGGCCCAGTCCCACGAATAGGCGTTGGCCGCGGTGCAGCCCAGGGCTTGCGCCCGATCGAAGAAGCGGCGCAGGTCGGCAGCGGTGGGGCGCCAGCCCCCGGCCCCGTACGCCGAGCCGGTGGGAACGACCGGGCGGGAAGGCATGAGCGCCAGCAGCTCCTGCGTCGAACGGGCCACCTGCTGGTCGGCGTTGTGGGCCTGCTCCCAGTACACTTGCGGCATGTTGTAGTCACATCCCTGCAGAAACTGCGCCCACGGGATCTGCGGATGGTAGCCGGGGTAGCGGAACGACGATAGCGCGACCGGCGTATCTGGCAGCCCGGCGCGCAGGTGCTGCATGAAGGTTTCCGCCGCCCGTGCCTTGCCGGCCTGCTTGTATTCCGTTTCGGCGTCAATCACATAGCCGTCCAACGCCAGCGCCCGCGTCCGTTCCACCGCCACGCGCGCCTCGCCGGCCGGATCGTTGCCCTTCACGTAGTGCCAGCCCCAGGCCTGGATGCCGCGCCCGCGCAGCGCAGCCGCCACCGGCGCCACCCGATCGCGGTTCAGGCTGTCGAAACCGAAGGCCCACGTGGTATCGGCGATTTTGAGCAGCACGTGACTCAGCCCGGCAGCCCGCGCCCGGTTGGTGATGCCCTGCGGGCTGCCGCCCTCGCATGCGGAGACTTGCCAGATGAACAGGCCTTTGCCGTGGAGAGTCATTCTGAGATTGCTCGCGAGCCGGCGTGACAAAGCACAGGGCGGCCGCCGGCCGGCGCCGCCCTGCCTTGTTGCAAAATCCGGGCCAGAGTGGCCGGTCAGACCAGCGTGGTAGTCTGAAAGCGGATTCTGCCCTCCGGTGACAGATTGAAGGTGTCTTCGCCGTCAAGCGTGCCGCCGTCGGGCAGGCGCGCGGACCAGGCTACCCGGCGCGAGGCGCCGGCCGGCCGCTCCTCGCCGGTGACGAAGGCCGGGTTGCCCAGCCGGGCGCGCGCGGCCACGTAAAAATCGCGGATGCGGGCGGTGTTGCGCTCGGCCCGGTCGCGGTTGACGTGGGCGGGGTCGGGCGTGTACAGCGCCATCAGCGCCTCCATATCCCCGCGATTGAGGGCCTCAAAGAAGGCCTCGATAGGCGTGGCCGACGGGCGCGGCGGCGCCGTTCCCGCACCCGGACCGGGTTCCCCGCCTGGCGCCCCCGCACCCGGACCGGGTCCCCCGCCCGGCGCCCCC
>CAYZNA010000141.1:0-8646 GCA_964478665.1 uncultured Anaerolineales bacterium | reverse complement strand
CCACGGGCGGCTCGCTTTTATCGCAATGGCGCAAAACTCACTTTTCCCGACCGCCTCGACTCCCTGCCGACCGAAAGCGACTTTTGCGGTACTGCCTTTTATCCGCTGGCGATTTCGGCCAGGGCCACCGGTACGCCTTCGCGGTAGCTTTTGTAGCGCGGCTCCCAGCCCAGTTCGCGCTTTATCCTGGCGTTGGAGTAACAGGCGTTGACGGTAATCTCCTCTACAACTTCCGGGCCTGGGATGATGCGGGATAGCCAGAGCGGCAGGGAGCGCGGCGGGCGGACCTTGAGCAGTTCGGCCACGTAGGCCAGGAAGTCTTTGAATTGGACCGGCTCGTCGTCTGCCACCAGAAATGTCTCGCCAATGGGCGCCTGCTCCAGCGCAAGGGCGTAGGCCTCGGCCACGTCGTCCACGTGGGCCACGCTCCACCAGTAGTCGCCTTTTCCGGGGGTGAAGAAGTTGCCGGCCTTGAGTCGCGGCACGATCACCCGCCCGAAAAGGCCGCCGTTGCCGTAGGCGAAGGAAGGTCGCATGAAGACTGCCGGCAGTTTGCGTTCGTGCCGGGCCAGGCGGACTACGTTTTCCGGGTCAAGCACCCAGCGGCTGGCGGGCGAGTGGCTGCTCGGAGGGACGGTTTCGTTGACCCAACCGCCCGGTTCCCTGGGGCGGGCAATCTGGGCGCCGCCGGTCATCACAAACACCTGCACGCGAGCGCGCAGGGCGCTTTCCACCAGCAGTTCGGTGGCCTGCGTTTTTTGCTCGATCAGGGTGTGCCAGCGCCCGCGCTGGAACGGCCCGACCGGGCGTGCGGGAGAGGCGGCGTGGACCACAGCTTGCGCCCCAAGCAGGCCGCGCTCCAATGCGGCCTGATCGTTCATGTCGCCAATTACCGGGGCGGCGCCGTTGCGCTGCACCGCAGCCGCGGACTCAGCATCCGGGGCCAGCCCGGTGACCTCGTGGCCGCGCTGCGCCAACTGGCGCACAACTGCTGCGCCGATAAAGTCGGCAGCTCCAGTGACAAAGACGCGCATGAAAGGGCACTCCGGGCAGGCACAGGGCCGAGTGAGCACACAGGCCCGCCCCTACGGTTCCACGATTGCCACCGCCTCGATTTCGACGAGCATGGCCGGGTCAATCAGCCGGCTGACTTCCACCATACTGGTGGCCGGGCGCACCCCGCCGAAGACTTCGCCGTGCGCCCGGCCCACTTCCTGCCAGCGGCTGATGTCGGTGACGTAGATGCGGGTGCGCACCACGTCACGCAGGTCCGCGCCGGCCTGCTGCAGCGCCCAGCGAATGTTGGCCAGGGTCTGGCGGGCCTGGGCGTAGGGGTCGCCGGCCCCCACAATTTCGCCGTCCGGGCCGGTGGCGGTAGTGCCGGAGACAAAAATGGTGTTGCCCACCCGCACGGCGCGGGAGTAGCCCACCACTGGCTCCCATTTGCGACCGGATGAGATGTTCTGTCGCATGAAATCTATGACTGCTACATGGCCCCCGGCGATGGAGATTCAGAGGCGGGGTGCGCCAGAGGGGCATACGCCGCCGCACGCGCCCCCGGTATGGAACCCCGCTGGCCGGGGATTCATAATACTTGTGCGCCGGGGTCAGAACTGAAATCGGTTGATGAGCGGAACGACGCGCCGCTGGTAATCTGTGACGTATTGCAGGAACCGGCTCTCAAGGTCCTGGAACGCGGGCGTGGTCAGCACGTGCTCCAGCGTAGCGCGATCCCGGGCGACGAAGGCTGCCAGGCGCAGCGGGTACGGGCCATAGGCAGTGTGCCAGACTTCGCTCATGGGCAGGCCCAGGTGCTGCATGGCCGGCACAAATTCCCCCAGCACGTATTGGTAGTACTCCTCTTGCTGGCTCGGGTCGGGGTTGTAGCTGATCAGCAGTTTGACAGGTCTATCAGCAGCGCTCATGCTTCGCCCGGCTCCAGGTCGAGTTCGGCGTGTCTGGTCTTTCCGGTGGGTCCGGGGGCGTCGGTCATGGGGTGAATGATACCACAGGGCGCGGGATGCCCGACCCGCCGAGGCGCACGGCCTGCGGGCGGTCAGTCCAGCGGCCGGGGATGGCCGCGCCGCATTTGGGGCAGGTCCCCTGCGCAGTCAGGCGGTAGTTCAGGATGATGTAGCCGTAGCGTTCGATCAGCAGCGCGCGGCATTCGGGGCAGTGGGTGTTTTCGTACTCGCCCACCCGGCCGGGCAGGTTGCCGGCGTACACGTAGCGCAGGCCGGCCTCCTGCCCGATCTCGGCGGCGCGGATCAGGGTGCGCACATCGGTGTTATCGGGCTCCAGCATGCGGTAGTCCTTGTGGAAGGCGGTCACGTGCCAGGGGATGTCGGGGGAGATCGAGGCGAGGTAGCGGGCGGCGTCCATCAGCTCCTCGTTGCTGTCGTTGAAGCCAGGGATGATCAGGGTCACCACCTCCAGCCAGATGCCGCGCTGATGCACCATCTTGATGCTGTCCAGCACGTTCTGCAGCACCCCGCCCAACTGGCGGTAGTTGCGGGCGCGCATGGATTTCAGATCAATCTTGTAGCCAGTGAGGTATGGGGCAAGGTAATCCAGCACCTCCGGGGTAGCGTTGCCGTTGGAGATGTACACGCACTTCAGCCCGGCCCTCTTTGCCTCGCGGAACACCTCCACCGCCCACTCGCTGGTGATCAGCGGCTCGTTGTAGCTTGAGCCGACCAGCGAGGTGCCCATGCGTTTGCCGTAGGCAACCATCTCCCCCGCGGTTACCTGGCGCGGATAGGCCCCGGCCTGCTCGGAGGCCGGGTCCCGGAGGGCCTGCGAGGAGACCCAGTTCTGGCAGTTTGAAACCGCGAAAAATCCGGCGAGGTAATTGTGCGCCTCTTCGACTTCGAGGTTGAAAACGTCACCGTCGAAGTCAGTCGTCTCAATCGCTCGAAGCGGCACGAGATAGAAGTCGTCAGTTTCAATGTGCTTTCTGGCCACCGTCGCGCCTTCGTACCACACCACCGTATACTGCCGAGGCGACTGGCGGACTTTCCGCCCTTCGATCCTTTTCTCTCCGCCGACTTCGTTTTCGTACAGCGACGGCAGTTTGCCAGTCTTCAATCCCAGCCACGCCACGCCACGCGCCAGTTCGGGCGAGGCGGTCGTCACACTCACTTTGCCATTTTGATATTTATGGCCGTCACCCTGCAAATAAGCCGAGAGGAAAGACTCGACGACGGGGCGCGGCGCATCGTATAGCATTTCAGGCACGCGCTTCACTCGCGCTCCTGACCGGCACAACCCCTTGAACACGAGTGCCGCCGAAGTTTTGTTCACCGTGACGGCCAGTGTCGTGCGATGTTCGACGACGGTTGCCTTCAGCCCCAACACTTTCCGAACCAGATCGCAAGCCTCTTCCACAAGTCCAGCTTCTGTCGGCCCAAAAGTGAACACGAGCGAATAGCTGTTCGGGCGGCCTCTGTCTTTGGCGATGGAACCCTCGGCGCAGTAGTAGCCGAGCAATCGAGCGAAATCCTCGTCCAACGGAATCGCAATCGGCAGGCCGGGCTGGTGCTCTTTGGCGAAACGGACTGCGGCATCTTCGACGACCAACTCGGTCGCCCTTTCGTCCATCCACTTGCCCCGCCGAACTTTGCTCCGAACGTGGCGAATGTAGGACAGGTCTTTGCCGAACTCACGGCCCAGTTCGCGCGAAGTTGTGCCTTCCGCGCTGGCTATCATGATTCGCTCGACCTCGGAGTGCGAGAACTGGTGCGGCGTTTTGAACGTGGCCTGATGCGACGACAGCAGGGCGGGGACATCCACAACTTGCGGCGTCGAAAACAAAAAGCGCTTTGGGACGGCGAGATAGTGGTCACGAGTCAGCCGCCCGGCCTCGACCGGCTCCGGTTTCTCCCGGCCCGGCGCGGCAGTGGAATAAACCCGATGGTCGGGCGTACAGCGAACGGAGGGAAGGTAATACGGGCGGATGACAGTCAGCGGCCCGGCGTAATGGTGCTTGAATACTTTGAGAATGGGCCGCAGTTGTCCGCTCACCGTCACCGCGCGCAAACTCCCTGGGAAAGCAATCTCAGCGTCGTCAGTCCGCGCTATCTCGTTGCCGAGCGCGAAAACATCGCCGATCGCCATCACGCCTCGGTCGGTGACAACCGGCGTGTCCGGCGCAAAACAGTACGAGCAGTGAAAATCGCAGCCCAGCATCCCGAACGTGAGCGTATCCGACCCGGGCAGCACGTGGAAGAAGGGCTTCTTTTCGGTGGGATCGCATTGCAGCGCGCCGACGTAGCCGTGCGGCACCTTCAGCACGCCGCCCTCATTGAAGCGCACCTTGCAAATGCCGCGCCGCCCCTCCCGGATCAGGCAACGGTGCCCGCAGGCGTAGCAGCGCAGCACGTTATCGGGCAGCCGCTCGTACAGCTCCCCTTCAACGGTCTGTGAGTCCAGCAGTTCTTCAAACGTCATCTCACCCCACCGCCTCTCATCAACCCCAATCCCCGATTCCCAATCTCCATTCTCCAATCTCAACACCCCCCCCGTATTATACGCCTTTCAACCGGGGGGGGCTTTACCACTTACCAATTACCAATTACCACTTACCGGTTACCGATAAGTGGTAATTGTGCATTCCCCACGGTGCGGTTAGAATCCCCCCATGCTTCCTCTCACCCTCGTCCTGCAAGCCGGGGGCAAATCTACCCGCATGGGGCAGGATAAGGCCCTGGTTCCATTTGTGGGGAAAACGCTGATCGAGCACGTTCTGGCCCAGACCGAGGGGCTGGCGACCGACACGATTGTGATCACCAACCGCCCGGACGCCTACCGCTTTTTGGGCCTGCCGCTGTTTGCGGATGTGTTTCCCGACAAGGGGGCGCTGGGCGGGCTGTACAGCGCCATCTATCACGCGCCACAGCCGCACTGTCTGGTGCTGGCCTGCGACATGCCTTTTGTCAACCGCCCGCTGCTCAAGCACCTGATCGCGCTTGCGCCCGATTTCGACGCGGTGATGCCCCACCTCACCCCCCTCCCCAGCCTGACGGCCACCCCTCCCCCCTCTCCCGGGCTTCCAGCCCGGGAGAGGGGGGAGGGGTCGGGGAGGGGGGTGAGGACCGATGCCGAACCGTTCCGCGCTGTCTACAGCAAGGCCTGTCTGGGACCGATCCGGGCTGCGCTGAAGGCCGGCCGGATGCGGGTGATCAGTTTTTTCGACGAGGTGCGGATTCGCTTCGTGGACCGGGAGGAGATCGAGTGTTTTGATCCCGGGGGGCGCTCGTTCTTCAACATCAACACCCCGGAAGAGCTGGCAGAGGCCGAACGCATCGCTGCAGAGGAGGCTGGCTGATGGACTACGCGGAGCTGCTCTCCCGGGGCATTCAGGCCGCCCGCGCCGGGAAGCCGGAAGAGGCCCGCCGCCACTTCGGATTTGCGGTCCGCGCCCGGCCGGCCGACCCCCGGCCATGGTTGTGGCTGTGCGCCGTGCTCGACGACCCGGCCCAACAGCGTGACTGCCTGCAGCGCGCTCTGCACGCCGATCCCGACTCTCGGCCTGCGCGCCTGCTGCTCGCCCGGCTGGAAAACCTGACCCCGGACGAACTCGGCCTGCCCGAACCGCCGCCGCTCTCCGCTCGCGCCTTCGACTGCCCTCGCTGCGGTGGCCAGATGCGCTACAACCCGGACGAGGCCGGCCTGCTCTGCCAGCACTGCGGCCACAGCGAGGGGCTGGCGCACCCGGACGCCTCCGGGGCCGAGCACGACCTGACCGCCGCACTGGAATCGCCCGGGGCGCGCAACTGGGCGCTGGCCGGCGGCGAGCTGATCTGCCAGAACTGCGGCGCACGCACCAGCATCGCCCCGGAACAGCGATCGTTGCCCTGCCCGTTTTGTGGATCGCCCACAGTATTGGAACAGGGAGCCGCCGCCGGCCTGATCGAGCCGCACGCCCTGGCCCCCTTCCAGTTCGAGGCCGACGAGGCCTATCGCAAGTTTCGCCGCTGGCTGGGAGGTCACTTCTTCCGCCCCGACGACCTCACCCGGCTGGCCCGGACGCGAGGCCTGCGCCCGGTCTACCTGCCCTGCTTCACCTTCGACGCCACCGTGGAAGTTTCCTACTTCATCGAGGTCATGCGGCGGGCGCGCCGTGACCTGATTGAGCCGGAGCAGATCGAGTGGGAACCGCGCAGCTATTACCCGCGGCTGCAGGTGGACGACCTGCTGGTGTACGCCTCGGACACCGTGCCGGAGGCGCTTGTCAAGGGAATCATGCCCTACGACCTGAAAGCGCTAATGGCGTACCGGCCAGAGTACCTCGCCGGCTGGCCGGCGGAGGTCTATCAACTCTCACTGGATGGTGCCACCCTGCTGGCGCAGAAACGGCTGCGTGAGCGCGGCGAGCGCGCGGCCCGCCGGGATGCGGCCAGCCGCGGCCAGTCGCGCAGCTTCACCATCAATCACATCGAGATCTACCGCACCCGCTTCAAGCACGTGCTGCTGCCCGCGTGGATCGGGGCCTATCGTTACCGGGACCGGCTGTACCGGGTGCTGATTAACGGCCAGACCGGCAGGGTGGCCGGGGATGCGCCGCTGGATTGGGTGAAGGTGGCGCTTGCGGCGGTGGGGGTGCTGGCGCTGCTGGCGTTGCTGGCGACTGCGGGAATCCTGTTGGGACGGTAGAGATCAATCTGTGTGCTACAATGTCGCCCGACACACTGTCAGGAGTCCGCCATAAATCGTATCCACTGGCAAGACCATATCACCACTGAGCCAGACCTGCACCACGGCGAAGCCTGTATTCGCGGCACTCGTATCCCGGTGGCAATGATCCTCGGCAGCCTGGCAGATGGCATGACGTTCGACGAAATCCGGCAGGCCTACCCGCAGCTTGACGCCAATGATATTCAGGCTGCACTGGCGTATGCCGCCGAGGCTCTGCAGTGGACGGCGCTCGTTCCGGTGGAGGGGATGTCTATCGGCAGCAGCGCGGACAGCCCGAGTACAAAGAAGTTCCACGCCGCGGCGAAGCCGGCCAGCCAGCCCGCTACCCCACCGCGCGGCCAGAGGTAAAAAGCGACCGGGGCCAGCGCCAACCCCAGCAGCAGATTCACCCCGAACCCGCCCAGCGCCCGCCGGGCGTGAATCCGTCGGGGCAGCGGCGGCTCGTCCGGCGGATACTGGCTGACCGCGAAAACGAGGACGAACTTCATGCCCGTCATCGGGTAGCCTGTCCGGCGCGCGGCCAGCGAGTGGCCCCACTGATGCAACCATTCCCCGCCGGCCATCTGCGCCACCCCCAGCGCCCCGGCCAGCAGCGCCGCGCCGGGCGGCAGTTCCCGCGCCGCCGTCCACGTCAGCAGCGCGAACGCCGCCGCGAAGGAGACCACTCCGCCGGGGGAGATGGTCGTTTTCAGGCCGAGGGGGGAGCCGAGGTTGAAAGAACGCATCACTCTCCAAAGCGTTGTATACTCTCCGAACGAGACATGGGGTTGACCGACCCGAAGGGCCGTGTTGTAATTTCCTGGAGAGAAACTCGACGGGCGGCGCTCGCATGGAAACGACACGATCAAGAAACGGCGACTACAAAATGCTCAACAGCCCCTTCAAATGGGTCGGCGGCAAATCGCGCCTGCGGAAGCCCATTATTGATCTGCTGCCTGCCCACACCTGTTACGTGGAACCGTTTGCCGGGGCGGCATGGGTGCTGTTCGGCAAGCCCCCCAGCGACGTGGAGATACTGAACGATCTGGATCAAGAGTTAGTCACTTTCTTCCGGGTGGTGAAAGAGACACCGGAAAAGTTGATCGCCTCTTTTGAGTGGGAACTGGTGGCGCGCGCCGAGTTCGAGCGCCTCGCCAGTCTTGATCCAACGGAATTGACCGATGTCCAGCGTGCCCACCGCTTCTACTATCTGATCATGGCCGGGTGGGGCGGCGAACTGAATTATCCCCGCTTTGCCACCAGCATTACCGACGGCGGTCACGGCAACCGTCTGATCGGCGCGTTGAAAACGCTGCGCGAACGGCTGCAACCAGTCCACGAACGGCTGCGCACGGTCATCATCGAAAACCTGGACTGGCGCGAGTGCCTTGACCGTTACGACCGCCCCGGCACGCTGATGTATCTCGACCCACCATACCCCGGCAACGGCTGCAACTACGCCCACAACATGCGCGACTGGGAATCACACCACGAACTGGCACAGCGCCTGAGCCGCACGGAATGCCGCTGGATTCTATCATCTTACGACATTCCAGAGATACGTGAGTTGTTCGGGCAATACTACATGATTGCGGTGCAGTCTGCCTCCGGCATGAGAGTGAAGAAAGACGATACGGCGCGCGTGACGAACCGCGAGGTGCTGATCACGAACTTCGACCCGCCGCAGACACTCCCCCACGGGCAAATTGAGCCGTACCAGTTGCCACTGGAGGTGGAACACACCGTCCGCGAACACCGGTTACTCTATCGGCCCACTGCCACTGGTTGAAAAACTGCCCGGAAGGTGGAACCTTCCGGGCAGTTGCTTTTGGGGAAGCGGTTCGTCAGAACAACCCCTTCACCTTCCCCGTCTTCAAGTCGAGGTCCACATCAAAGAACACCGGGCGGGTGGGCAGGCCGGGCATGGTGCGCATCGAGCCGACGAGCGGATAGAGGAAGCCCGCGCCCACG
>CAYZNA010000140.1:6536-8672 GCA_964478665.1 uncultured Anaerolineales bacterium | reverse complement strand
TCCACCTGCCAGCCCTGCGGCTCGCGGCCGCGCACCAGCCCGGCCGGGTCCGGGCCACGCAGCAGAATCTGCCAGCGATATTCGCCGGCCACCCGGGCGAAGAAACACGGGGCCGGCCCCACCAGCTCGGTGCTGCCCCGATCCTCGTGTTCAATTCGCAGGCGTAACTGCCGGGCAACGATCTCCGCCTCCGATTCGGCCGGCTCTGCCCGGTGATGGCGGTAGGTAAGCCGCACCAGCCGGCGGAAGGGGGGGTAACCCAGCTCGCGGCGGAACTTCATCTCTTGCCGGTAGAAGCCTTCGTAGTCGTGGGTAGCCGCAGCCTGGATGGCGTAGTGTTCCGGGGTGTAGCTCTGGAGCACTACCTGCCCACCCAGCAGGCCGCGCCCGGCGCGCCCGGCCACCTGCATCAGGGTCTGAAAGGTGCGCTCGGCGGCGCGGTAGTCGGGCAGGGCCAGGCCCACATCGGCCGAGACCACACCCACCAGCGTGACCAGCGGCAAATCCAGCCCTTTGGCAATCATCTGCGTGCCGATCAGGACATCCGCCTGGCGGGCGGCGAACTGGCTCAAGATCGCTTCGTGGGCGCCCTTCTGCCGGGTGACG
Organism: uncultured Anaerolineales bacterium; assembly: GCA_964478665.1. GTDB lineage: Bacteria > Chloroflexota > Anaerolineae > Anaerolineales > CAYZNA01 > CAYZNA01. The sequence goes on along the minus strand of CAYZNA010000140.1, from coordinate 8,066 downwards.
TCCCGATCCCAGCGCAGGGTGCGGGCGCTCGGGAAACGGCGCCGAACTTACTCTTCCACGCGCTGGGTACCGGCGCCGAAGTGCCGGATGCGGTCGCTCTCGCAGGCGGGGCAGCGCTGCGGGGGCCGGCGGCGCGCGTTGCACTGGTGGCAGATCAGCGCTTCGCCGGCGCTGTGATAAGTAAACGGCGTCTCGCAGCGCGCGCATTTGAGCACGTGGCCGCAGTCGCGACAGAATACGTACGTGGCCGCGCCGCGCCGGTTGAGGAACAGGATCGCCTGTTCATCCCGCGCCAGGCCCTCGCTCAGGGCCTGTTGCAGCACCCGGCTGAACATGGAGGTGTTGCCGGCGCGCAATTCCTGACGCATGTCCACCACCTGCACCGGCGGCAGGTCCATGTACACCGCATCGCCGGCCCCGGAGGACCGGTAGCGTGCTGAGACGTTGTGGCGCCGGGCCTGCTGCTCTACTTGCTGCCGGTGCCCCATGATGCGCCGGGAGAGCGGCAGCCGCTGGTAGATCCCGCCTTCCGCCCGGTAATAGCTGACCAGGTCCGGGCTGGCCGACCCGAGGATGCAGGCCGCACCCAGCCGGCGGGCGTACTCCACTGCCGCCTCGCGGGCGTGGTAATACGGCCGGACGACCGGCGCATCCTGCTTGTAGGCCTCGTCGTGTTCTTCATCCAGCACAACCAGCCCGATGGCGGGCAGAGGCAGAAACAGGGCGCTGCGCGGGCCTATGGCCACGTCAAACAGGCCGGCGCGGGCGCGCCGCCAGGTGTCGTAGCGTTCGCCCGGGGAAAGCTGGCTGTGCAACACGGCCACCCGGCCCGGAAAGCGGGCGGCAAAGCGGCGCACGGTCTGCGGCGTGAGGGCGATCTCCGGCACCAACACAATGGCCTGCTGCTTTTGCGCCAGCGCCTGCCCCACCGCGCGCAGGTAGATTTCTGTCTTGCCGGAGCCGGTCACGCCGTGCAACAGAAACGGCAAGACGCTCTCTCCGGCGGCCAGCCGCTCCATCCCGGCCCGGATGGCGCCCCACGCCTGGTCCTGATCGGGGGTTAGCTGCGGCGGTTCGGCCGGCACGAAGGCGGCCTCGGCCAGCGGATCTCGCCAGACTTCGGCCTCGCCCAGGTCTACCAGCTCCTCCTCAGCCAACTGTTTCAGGTCCTCCAGTTTGCACCCGGTCTGGGCGTACACCCACGCCACCTCCACCGGCTGGCCCTCCATAATCAGAAAGTCCAGAATCTCGGCCAGGCGGGCGGCTTTTGCCTTGCCGGCGGACGTCTCGCTGTGCTGCAACCGGGGCCGGGCGGCCTCGGCCACAGCGGGGGGAACGGCCAGCCGCACCGTGCGCACGGTCTTCGGTCGCACGGAGGGCGGATCCAGCTCCGATTCCCGCGACAGTACGCCCCGTCGCAGGAGTACCTCGGCCGGCGTGCGCCAATGGGTGCGAGAGAGAGCGCGGTCCAGTTGTCGCCCGCGCAGCGGGCCGCGCCGGGCCAGCAGCCGGATCAGTGTTGCCTGCGCC
>CAYZNA010000140.1:5316-6526 GCA_964478665.1 uncultured Anaerolineales bacterium | reverse complement strand
CGCATGTCGGCCTTTTTGGACAGGCCGGGCGGCAGCATCAGGGTCAGGCAATCTATCAGCGGGGCAAGGTAGTGGTGCGACAGCCAGTAGGCCAGGTCCAGTTGCTGGCGGGTGAGCACCGGCTGCGGGTCCACCAGCGCCTCGACCGGCTTTGTGTCGGGCACGTCCGGCTCTTCCACAAAAGCAACAACAATGCCCTGCGCCCGGCGCGACCCGAAGGGCACGGTGACCAGATGGCCCACGCTCAGCCGCCCTGCCAGCTCCGGGGGAATGTGGTAATGAAAGGCTTTGTCCAGCAAGGGGAGATTGACGGCGATTTCGGCGTACACGGCCGGCGCTAGCGCCCCAGCAGGGGCTGGAGTGCAAGGAACAGAAACACCAGCGCCAATATTATCGAGCCGCCTAACACAAGGTAAACTGCCCAGATAGGCAGTCCGCCCGGCATGTCGCTGACCTCGTCTTCCAATGTTTTACGAATCTCCGGGCGCGGGACGGCGGGAGTACCTGCAGCGGCAGCCGGCGCCGCCGGCGGAGTGCTGACTCGAGGGATGGGAGGAGGAGCGCCCCGGTTGGGGCCGTCACGCCCGGGGCGGCCGCGACTGGCCCGCAACACGGCCTCTACTTCGGCGCTGTTTTCCAGGGCTGACAGGATGGAGCTTTCCTGCGAATACACCATGACCGGGGTGCGGTCGCGTTGCTCTTCACCCGGCGCGGGGAGGGCCGGGGAGGCAGCCGGCCGCAGGTCGGATTCGGCGATTGCGGGGTTGACCGGGACCGGGAACGGCCGCTCGCCGGGGACCGGGGTCCGGGCCGGCTGCCCCTCCGGGGAGGCGGTCCGGGCCGGGACCGGCCCCCCGGCCGGGATCGGGGCCGGAGCCGGAGTGGCGGTCGAGGGGGGGGCCAGCGGCCGGGCCGGCAATCGGTCGGAGTCCACTAGCGGCCCCCAATCGGCCATCTCGGATCCGGGCGCCGGCGGCGACGCGCTGCCAATGGAGTGGGACCATGGCAGCAGGCCTTCCTGCCAGCGCCTGTAGGCCAGCTTGAGGCCCTCCACAATGAGGGCGCCGGCCATGCCAGAGAGCAGGCCGATGAGGGCAACGGTGGTTGTGCTCATGGCACAGGCTCCTTCAGGATGGCGGCTGCGCCGTAGCCTACCACCGATTGGTAGTCGCCGGTGGTCTCGCCGGAGGTGGTGTGGCCCAGCAGTTGC
>CAYZNA010000140.1:0-5306 GCA_964478665.1 uncultured Anaerolineales bacterium | reverse complement strand
CCAGCCCGCGCGCGGCCCACAGCACGGCGGCGATGGCCCCCCGCCCGCAGGCGAAGCCGCGCTCTCCAGCATCCGCCCCCAGCACGGCCTCCGGGTCAAAGGCGGCCACGCGGGCCAGCATCTCGCCATCCAACTGCTCCGCGACCGGCTGCGGGTAGAAATGGGAGAGATCAGAGCTGGCAACCAGCAGGGCCGGGCGGTCGCGCAGGACCTCCGCCAGCGCTTCGCCGAGGGCCTTCGCCACGCGGCGGGTTTGTTCGCGCAGCATGATGGGCAGCAGGCTGAAGCTTTCCAGCGCGCACTGGAGGAAGGGCAGTTCGATTTCCACGGCGTGCTCGGGGTCGTTGGTGATCGCGGTGAGGCCGGGGCCGGCGCCGCGCCGCAGGCACCGGTCCACCTCTTGCAGGGTCTCGGCGTCCACCGGGACGGCGCCCAGCGGGGTGCTGTAGGCCTGGTGGCCGGTGGTAAGCAGCGGCGCGGCGTAGGGATGGTGCATGGGTGAGAGCACGGCCACGGTCTCGATGCGGGTCCCCTGGCGGGCGAGGCCGCGCCCGAGGCGAAAGCCGCGGGCCGCGGTCGGGCCGGAGTAGCGATGTCCGGCGTGAGGGGCGATTACGCCGATCAGTTCTCCTGGCAGGGAGAGCGCCGGAGCGGCTTCCAGCATGGCGTCCACGCCCTCTCGCAGGCGGTCCGGCTGGCCGGGATACCACGTTCCGGCAATGGGGGAGGGGCGAATGTCCATCTTTCATACCCCTTTCGACACAGGTCTGTGCAGGTAGCCCGGCTTCCTCCCCGCCGGGCGAGGGCGCCCCGGGGATACTCCGCTCACGGCGGGGCAGCAGGGCCTGGGGCCGGGGCGCGCAAGGGTGGGGCGCATGGCGCGAAGCGTGCGCCCCCTGCGGTAGCGAATGCGCCCCCTGCGGGTTTTCCCGATGTGGGGCGCATGGCGCGAAGCGTGCGCCCCCTGCGGTAGCGCATATATTTTATCACGAGCGGTAAAAGATGACGGCCACGGTCACGGCCAGCAGGCCCAGGCACAGCATGGCCGTTTCGGGCAGGCGGCTCACCAGCGCGGAGCGGTCCACCACCGCCGGGCGCCCGCTGGTGTAATCGTATTCCAGGGTCAGGTTGGGGCCAATGAGCCAGGCCACGGCGGCGCCGCCCAGCAGGCCGCCGAGGTGCCCCCAGTTGTCAATGCCGGGGGTGAAGCCAATGGCCAGGTTGAGAACCGCAATATACACGATGCTGGTCAGGCGGCGCCGGCCAAAGCTGCCGAAGGCCTCTCTGTGGCGGTACAGGTACACTGCCAGTGCGCCGATCAGGCCGAAGATGGCCCCGGAGGCCCCCAGCGAGGGATATGGGCTGAGAGCCAGGCTGAGGGGCGCATAGGGATGCGCCCCCTACGGGTACCGGATGCGTCCTGTACGGTTTCGGGTGCGCCCCCATGTGGGCTTTCCCCACGGAGAGTATTTTATCACGAGCGGTAAAAGATGACGGCCACGGTCACGGCCAGCAGGCCCAGGCACAGCATGGCCGTTTCGGGCAGGCGGCTCACCAGCGCGGAGCGGTCCACCACCGCCGGGCGCCCGCTGGTGTAATCGTATTCCAGGGTCAGGTTGGGGCCAATGAGCCAGGCCACGGCGGCGCCGCCCAGCAGGCCGCCGAGGTGCCCCCAGTTGTCAATGCCGGGGGTGAAGCCAATGGCCAGGTTGAGAACCGCAATATACACGATGCTGGTCAGGCGGCGCCGGCCAAAGCTGCCGAAGGCCTCTCTGTGGCGGTACAGGTACACTGCCAGTGCGCCGATCAGGCCGAAGATGGCCCCGGAGGCCCCCAGCGAGGGATATGGGCTGAGAGCCAGGCTGAGCACTACCCCGGCGCTCCCGGAGAGAAAGTAGAGCAGGCCAAAGCGGGTGTGGCCGAAGGGGCCTTCCACCTGTGGGCCGAGCACGTACAGCGCGTACATGTTGAAGCCAATGTGCAACAGCCCGGCGTGCAGGAAGATGGGGGTGATCAGCCGCCAGTACTGGCCGGCCACAATCAGGCTGTTCACTTTCAGGCCCAATTGGACCAGCAGGTCGTAGCCCAACAACGACTTGCCGGCGAGCTGGCCAGTGAAAACCAGAACGGTGATCCCCATAATGAGGTAGGTGAGATGGGGCCGGACGGTGGGGACGCGGTACCCGGCCGGGGCAGGCGGCGGCAGGGGTGGGGTGGGGGAATCGCTCATTACAGGGACACCCGGCGGGGCTGCACCCGGCTGTGTTCGGCCTCGATGACGGCGGCGATCTTGTCCACGGTGTGGTCCAGTTGAAGCTCGTGGTTGACCACCCAGTAGTCAAATTCGTTCACGCGTTTCATCTCCTGGCGGGCGGTAGCAATGCGCAGTTTCAGTCCTTCCGGCGTTTCGGTCTTGCGCTGGCGCAGCCGTTGGACCAGTTCTTCTTCTGATTCGGTGGTGAGAAAAATGAGCAGCGCTTCCGGGTACAGGCTTTTGATCGTGGCCGCGCCCTGTACGTCAATGCGCAGGATCACGTCTTTGCCGCTGGCCAGGGCCTCGCGCACTTGTTGCTTGGGAATGCCTTTGTAGTCGCTGTAAACCACGGCGTATTCCAGCAACTCGTCGCTTTCAATCATTTCAGCGAACTGGTCGTTGGAGATGAAAAAGTAGTCCACGCCGTTTACTTCGGTGGGGCGAGGCGGGCGGGTGGTGGCGGTGACCACAAAGTGAAAGGGCAGGTTGCGCTCTTTCATCCGCAGGATGGCAGTGTCTTTGCCCACGCCGGAGGGGCCGGAAAGCACAATCAACAATGGGGACCGGTCGCGGCGGTACAGATCGTCGCTCATCTTGAAACTCCTTCCCGGCAGTGGGTATAATAGCATCATCTCGTAACTGCCCGGGGGGGACAACTCCCTTTTCATCAGAATGGAGGCGCCTATGCCAACTTATGATTACCGCTGCCAGGATTGTCACAAACGTGTTTCTGTTTTTCAGACCTACGCCGAGTACGGTACAACGCCGGTCCTTTGCCCGGAGTGCGGCAGCGCGCGGCTGGTGCGCCGGATCGGCCGCGTGCGCATTGCCCGCTCGGAGGATGCCCGGCTGGAGTCGCTGGCCGACCCGAGCAACTTCGGCGACCTCGACGAGAATGACCCCCGCTCGATGGGCCGCATGATGCGCAAAATGAAAGAGGAGATGGGGTCGGAGATGGGGGACGACATGGGGCCGGAGCTGGACGAGGCCATCGAGCGGCTGGAGGCCGGGCAAAGCCCGGAGGATATCGAGCGCGAGATGCCGGAGCTGGCCGGCGACGAGACCGGAATGGCATGCATGGGTGGCATGGGGGGCATGGGCGGCATGGGCATGGGGGACATGGACGACTTTTAGCCCCCGCCGGGCGCTGCCGGTTGCCGGCGCAATCGCTCCAGCGCCAGCCGCGCCACCTGCGCGCTCACAACTTCGACCGGTTGCGCGGCGTCTATCACGGCCCAGCGCGCCGGTTCTTCTTTAACCAGGGCATGGTAGCCGGCCCGCACCCGGCGGTGGAAGGCCAGGTCGTAGGCGTCCAGCCGGTTCCATTCCACCTCGCCGCGCCGGCGGCGGCCCAGGCCCTCTTCCACCTCAAGATCAAACAGCAGGGTGAGGTCCGGCTTCAGCCCTCCGGTGGCAATGGCCACAAGCTGGCGCGCCAGGCCCGGCTCGAGTTGGTGGCCGTAGCCCTGATAGGCCAGGGTGGAGTCGGCGTAGCGGTCGCTGATCACGATTTTGCCGGCCGCCAGCGCCGGTCGGATCACCTGCTCCACCAGTTGCGCGCGCGAGGCGGCCAGCAGCAGCATTTCGGTTCTGGGCTGCATGTCCGTGTTCTGCAGACTGTGCAACACTGCCCGGATCTGGTCGCCGATAGCGGTGCCGCCCGGCTCGCGGGTGAGCAGCACCTCGTACCCCAATTCAATCAGCCGCCTGGCCAGCAGCGGCGCCTGGGTGGACTTGCCGCTGCCCTCCGGGCCTTCCAGCGTGATGAAGAAACTCACCCCGCCCTCGGGCGATCTGTCCATGTGCAGTTGGTGCGGTGCCAGCCGGCCTGCGCCAGTTCGTCGAATCTCTTCCGCAGTCGGTTGAAGTAGCGTTTCCCGTACAGCGGTTTCCCCTCGAACATGGCGTCGAGGGCGGTGACGTGACAGTTGTCCAGCATGCGCTCGAACTCGGCCTCGGTGTAGGCAAAAACGTCCATCGGTGCTCCTGCTCGGGGCCGCAACCGATAGACCTGCCTGTTCCTGGCAGAGCGGTCCTGAGGAATCTGGCCTCCGACAACAATCACATCCACGTCACTCTCCAGGCTATCCATGCCTTTCGCGGTGGAGCCGAAGAGGATGATGCAGACGGGATGCAATTCCGCTGCTGTGGTCCGGGCGAATTCTTTCGCCGTCTTGCGCCGCAGGATGCGGCGTTCGCCGGCTAATTCACGTTCGTCGTCGCGAATAGAAGGAATTGCTCGGCCCATTCAATCGCTCCTTCCGCTTCTCTCTGGCCTCCGCCAGCCACCGTTCGGCGTTTTCTCGAGGTGTCATCGCTTCAATCCCTGAATATCCTCACCCTTCGCCGCGGCTCTTTCCCATACGAATGCGATACCAGTTCGGCCTGGCGCACTAACTGGTGCTGCAGGCGGCGAATGTAGGACGAGACCGGCGGCAGGTCCACCGAGCGCGCGCCGTTGCGCACCGCTTCGATAGCCTCGCGGGTTTCCTGCATGGCCTGATCCAGCTCATCGCTGTACAGCGACTCGGGCCGGGCCGGCAGGTTAAACAGGTCGCCCAGAAAACCCTCCATCTGGTCCACCGTGTTGGAGCGCAGCACGTAAATCGGGATGCCGGCAGCCTCGGCGTCGGAGATCACCCGCTGCTGTTTGCGATAATACGACTTGAGCGTGACCAGCGCCTGCGCCTCCCCCGGCTCGCGGGCCACCTCCACCGGCACCCCCAGCCGCCGGGCGACTTGCTCCAGCCGGTCGCGCCCGATTCCATAGGGATACACCCGCACAGCCTGCAGCGGAGGCGTGGCGCCTGCGGGAGGCTGAGTCGGCAGGTGCGGCGGCGTGGGGGAATAGGGCAGGCTCTCCCCCGCGCGGGGAGCCGCTTCCCCGCCCCGACCGCGTTCGCGCGGCCCGTTGCGCCGGCTGCGGATGTCGGGCGCGCTCTCCCACGCGCCTCGGGCGCTGCCGCGTAGCAGCGCCGACGGCGTGGGCGGGGCCAACTGCTTCTGGAGTTCGCCGTGCTCGTCGCGATAGCGCAATTCCGGGGTGTGCGGG
>CAYZNA010000139.1:0-8681 GCA_964478665.1 uncultured Anaerolineales bacterium | reverse complement strand
CGCGCCCTGCCGGATGTGAGGGACGGCCTAAAGCCGGTCCACCGGCGCGAATCCCCCGCTTTGAACGGGGGAGTAGTCCCGGTCCAGCGCGGCCAGCACCCGGACCGGCTCGCGCTCGCGGGTGCGGTCGCGCCCGAAGGCTAGCAGCCAGACGCGCGGCGGGCGCTGGCCCGGCAGCGCCGCCGCCTCATCCGCGCCGCTATCCAGCAGCGGGATCGGGGCGGGGTCCGGCCAGTAGCGCGCGACCACGGTGTCCCCATCGGCCAGAAACACGTCGCCGGGCGCGGCGGCGGTCGCCACCAGCGCGGCAATCTCGCGCGCCGGCACCGCGTAGATCGGGTTGAGCAGGTCGCGCCCGGCGCGCAGGTTGTTCAGCCCCCACAGATCGGTGAGCACGAGGGCCGCCAGCAACACGGCCCGGCGCGTCCTGTGGGAGCCGTCCGGCCCGGCCAGCGCCGCGCCCCACGCCAGGTATAGCGCCGGGGCGGCGTACAGCGCCCGGCTGGCAACGTTGAGAAAAGTAATGTCGGGGGCCACGCCGCCGATCAGCAGCGCGGTGAGCAACAGGGGCAGCCCCACCCCCAGCGCCAGCACCGCCCGCGCGCGGCGCTGCCGCAGGGCGAGCAGCGTGAGCGCGGCAGCGGAAAGCAGTCCGGGCCAGGCCAGCGGCCGCCACGGCAGAGCGGCCTCCCCCACGGCCCAGATGTAGCCGGGCGCCAGGGTTCGCAACTCCCAACCGGCCGGCCCGCCGGCGAAATCGGCCCGAATCAGGTCGCGGGAGGCCTGCCCGGCGAGGGGCAGAATCCACGGGAGGAAGGCAACCGCGGCCAGCGCCACGGCCAGCAACCAACCCCGGCGGCGTGGGGGAGGGAAGGAGGAACGCTTCGCGGGAAGAAGGAAGAGGAGGAAGGCCTGACCGGCAACTACGGAGAGGATGGCCGGGTCGGTGTACGCGAGGGCGGCCAGAGTCGCCGGCAGCGCCCACCACGGCCCGCGCCCGCGCCGCCAGCGGTCGAAGGCCAGCCAGCTCAGCCCGACCAGCAGCCAGGCCAGACTGTAATAGCGGGCCATGGGCGCGTACAGCGCGAGGAAGGGCGAGAGCGCCACGGGCGCCCCGCTCCACGCGGCGGCGCGCCGCCCCAGCCAATCCCGCCCCAGCCGCAGGGTAACGGCTACGGCCAGCGCCCCGGCCGCCGCCGAGGGAAAGCGCAGCGCGAAATCGCTCTGGCCGGCGAGGCCCACGCGAAGCCAGCCCTGAATCAGCAGATGGTGCAGCGGCGGGCGTCGCTCGCGTTCAGCCACCGTGCGCCAGACCGCGGCCACGGTCGGCGCGCGGGCAATCTCCGCGGTGAACCACTCGTCCACCCAGAAGGAGGGGCCGGGGATGCGCGCTGTCCAGATGGCGAAGGCCAGCAGCACCCAGGCTATGGGCGGCAGCCCGCGCCCGATTCGCCCTCCGCGGCTGGCAATCGCATATCTGACAGAGGCCCTGGAAAAGGATATAATCCGGGTACTCACAGGGAGGGAGCCAATGGGGGCGTCTGGAAAACGATGGACAGTCAGGGACCGCGATGGCAATCCCATCTATCTGACCCACGAGCGTTGGACACACATCATCGAAAACCATCCCGAAATGGCAGAGTTCGAGAGCCATTTGCGAACAACGATAATGCGGGCAAGGCATCGCCAGGAACCGCTGAACCCACGCAAGTACCGGTACGCGCTGCTATTCAACGATCTTCCGCCCGGATTCGCCCACATTGTCGCAATTGTACTCTTCGGCTTTGACATTGATGCGGGCGGCGGGACCCTCCCCAACAACTTCGTGGCGACAGCGTTTATGAAGCACATCAGGACCCAGGGCAGAATACCATGACTCAGTTTCCAACCTATTCCTATGACAAGGATGCTGATGTACTCTACATCTCCTTCGCGCCGGGAGAAAAAGCGACCGCAGCAGTCGAATTGAACGAGAACATCCTGCTGCGCTTCAACGCGGATGAAAAGCGAGCTGTGGGGTTGACTCTGATGGACTTCTCGGTCCTGGTCCAGTTGACCACCATTGGACCTCGCAGTTTCCCGCTCTCCGGCCTGCGGGAACTGGAGCACGAGTGGCAGGAGACGGTCATTGAAATCATCAGCCAGCCGCCGGTGAATCAGATCCTCAGAGCCTCGACTTACACGCCGCCGGCTGCGGAGGCTATGCCGATCACGATCATCGAGAGGCCGCCGCTGCCCGTCGCCGCGGGGTAGGCGAGGGCATGCCCTCGCCTACCCCCGCTCCCCGCCCCTCGCCTACCCCCGCTCCCCGCCCGGGGTCGCTGCCGCCACCCGTGCGAGGACCGCGACGACTCCTTCCACCATGCGCCCCGCGGTGAAGTGCGCCTTGACCCGCGCCCGGCCGGCGCCCCCCAGCGCCGCCCGGCGGGCCGGGTCGCGCAGCAAACCGGCGACGGCCACCGCCAGCCCCTGATAGCTTCGGCAATCGGGGGCCAGCCCGGCCTCATCCCCCGGCGGGACCAGCAGCCCGGTCTCCCCCTCAGTCACGATCTCGGGCAGGGCGCCGTGGCCCAGCCCCACCACCGGCTTCGCCATCGCCATGGCCTCCACAATTACCCGCCCGAACGGCTCCGGGTCGCCGGGGTGCACGAACACGTCCAGCGCGGCCAGCGCCGGGCGGATGTCCTCCAGTTGACCGGTGAAGACAACCCGGTCCGCCAGCCCCAGCTCGACGGCCAGCGCCCGCAGCCGGGCCGGGTAGCCCTCCCCCTCCCCGAAAATCGCCCCACCGATCACCGCGAAGCGCGCCTCGGGGAGCGCCTGCCCCACCGCAGCCATTGCTCGCAGAAAGCGCTCCTGCCCCTTCCACGGGCGCAGCCGCCCGACCATCCCGGCCAGCGGCGCCCCGGCAGGGATGCCCCACCGCGCGCGGAAGGGCTGTCCGCTCTGAGCCGGATCGTACTCCTGCACTTCGATGCCATTGTGTACCACCGTCACCCGCGCCGGGCAGGGCAGGCCGGCCGCCGCCGCGCCGGAGATGGCGATCACGGCCGCCGCGCGCCGGCAAAGCAGCCGCTTGCCCAGCCGGTCCGGCCACAGGCGATGGGGGCGGGACTCGGAGAGCCAGAAATCGCGGGCGTACCACACAAATGGGCAGCCGGCCAGCCGGGCAGCCGGGGTGGCGTAGACCGCGGCGCGGGCGGTGTTGGCGATCACGACGCCAGACCTGACAGGTCTCTTAAGACCTGTCAGGTCTCCACGCCGAGAGAGTTCCCGCGCCAGCCGGGCCAGCCCGGCCACGCCCGCCACCCACGCCGCCGGAAAGGCAGCGGAACCGCGCAGGCGCGGCAGGGCCACGACGTGGACCGGAACGTCCAGCGCAGCGGCGCGCTCGGCCAGTGGCCCGCCCGGGCAGGCCAGATGCGGCCGCCAGCGGGCGCGGTCGAGGTGCTTGAGCAGCAGCAGCAGGCTGTGCTCGGCGCCGCCGAGGGCAGGGGCGTGGTCAACAAACAGCAAGGGGGTCACGGCAGGGACGACTGGTAGGCGGCGAGAGTGAGGCGCGCGGGAGTCTACCGCTGAGAGCGCAGGATCCAGCGGTAGAGCGCCGGATCGAGGGACGTGCGCAAAGCAAGCCAATGCTCCTGCCACTGAAAGCAGGCCTCGCGCCGGCCCAGCAAACACAGCGGCCCTGCGAGCGCCATGCGCAGCGCCGATCCGATCAACTGGGCAAGCACGAACAACGGCAGCCGAGCCAGACCAAAATGCCTGGCGGAGAAATAGTAGCCTGATTTTACAACCTGACTGTAGCGACCGGCGCGGAAGGCCTGATCAGCGCTGGCGCTCTTGTGGTGTACGACGACCGACTCGGGGATCAGGTACACCTGCCAGCCTTTCATCCGCGCCCGATACGCCCAGTCGAACTCTTCGCCATACATGAAGACGGCTTCATCCATGCCTCCCACCTCCTCGACCACTTCCCGCCGGACGAACAGCGCGGCGCCCATCACCCAATCCACTTGCACCGGATGCCGCAGTTCCCGGGCGAGGCGCTCCCCGCGCAGGCGATAGCGCCACACATCGGTGAAGAAAAGGTTGCGCAGCCACTCTCGCGCCAGCGTCGGGTCGCGGTGGACGGTCAGCAGTGGCCTGCCTTCCGGCGTGCGCTGCGCGGGAGCGGCAATTCCGGTTCGGGGATGAGTCTCCATGTGGGCCAGCAGGGGAGCGAGCGTGCTCTCTGTCAGGTACACATCGCTGTTGAGCACAAAGACATACGGCGTGTCTGCCACTCGCAGGCCGGTGTTGACGGCAGCGGGAAAGCCTCGGTTGTAGGAGTTGGCGATCAGTTGAACATCCGGGAACGCTGTACGGACCATGTCAGCACTGCCATCGGTGGAAGCGTTGTCCACCACAATCACCTCAAATGGCGCCCCGGCATGGCGCCAGATAGACGTCAGGCACTGTTGGAGCAGGGCCGAGGTGTTAAAGTTCACGATCAGGAACGTGATTGCAGTTGCCATGGGACGCCCGGTTTACAGCCCCGCTTCCTCGCGTCGCCTCAAGATTCCCCACACCATCCGCGCCGCCCGCAGGTAGTCGTCGCGCTCGAGGGCCAGCAGCAGCCCGCCGAAGACCAACGCAAAGGCGGCCAGCTTGAGGCTCAGGGCCAGCAGCGGGCCGGGGGGGGCGAGGCGTTCGGCGCCGAGGCCGGCGGTCCACGCCAGCGCCAGCGCGGCCACCGGCCAGCCGGCCAGCCGCCAGGGCGAGAAATCCACCCGCTCGCGCAGCGGGCGATAGGCCAGCCACACCGCGACCAGCAGCATGCCGTCGGCGGCCAGCGCCACGCCGTTGATCCCGCCCAACGCCGCGCCCAGGATCACCGCCGGCAGAAAGAAGGCCGCCGCGCCCACGGTCACCCGGCGCAGGGTGCGCGGCCGGCCCACCGCCAGCAGCAAGTTGTCGGCCAGCAGGCGCAGCGGATCGAGCACGGTGTACAGCAGCATCAGCCGAAAGGTCCACAACAGCGGCTCCCACTTCGGGCCGATTACGTAGCGGATAAACTCCGGCATGGCCAGCGCGAACAGGCCGGCGATGAGCATGCCGGTGCGCAGCAAAAAGAAGGCCACACGATAGAAAGCCTGCGACAGGCGCTGGCGGTCTGGCTCCCCTTGCAGCCGGGCAAAGATCGGCACGAACACGTCCACGAGGGCATTGGCCAGCACCCGCCGGGGGTAGCGGGCGAAATCGTAGGCCTTGCTGTAGAAGCCCAGCGGGGTCTGGCCCAGCGCGGTGCCCACCCAGAAATCGTCGAAGCGGTCCAGCAGGTAATTCAAATTGGTAGTGACCCAGACCGGCTTGCCGAAGCCCCACAACCGGCGGGCGGCCTCCCGGTCCCAGCCTGGCCAGAACCCGCGCCGGCGGAGCGGCCCCCACGTCAGCAGGCAGCGTGTCCCGAGGCCGCTGAGCTGCTCGGCGACCAGCGCCCAGGCGCCCCAGCCGCGCCACGCCAGATAGGGGGCGATCACGGTCATCGCCAGCGAGGCGCACACGTCCACCGCTGCCAGCGGGCCGTAGGCCAGCTCGCGGGTAAGCCAGGCCTCCTGCATCATGCTCAGGTTGCCGAGCGCGTAGGCGAGGATGAGCAGCGGCAGCACCGCGCCGAGGGCCGGCGCGCCGGGGTACAGTCGCCCGAGGAGCGGTGTGAGCGCCAGCAAGACGACCACACTGAGGGCGTCCAGCCCGAAGCGCAGCGTGGCGTAGGTGGAAAAAAAGCGCTCGTCCGGCGCGGGGTGCTGGATCAGGGCCATGTCCGGCCCCAGCTCACGCAGGCGCGCCACCAGCCCGATGAAGAACAGCCCCAGCGCCACCACGCCGAAGTGCTCCGGCAGCAGCAGCCGGGCCAGCAGGGCCGAGCGGGTGAAGCCCAGAACGAGCGTGACCAGCGAGGCGGCCACGCCCTGGGCCGAGCCGCGCACGGCGCGGGCAGCCAGCGAGGGGGCCGGGGAGGCGGGGGGCGAGGGAGCAGGGGACATACGCTGCGCGGATTGTAGACCATCCGCGCGCGGGGGGCCAGAGGGGGTGAGGGGGTGAAGGGGTGCGAGGGTGAGGGAGGCCCTCCACGCGCGGAGGGCCAGTGGGGCGGGTGGTATAATTCGCGAGGGAGAGATGAGTACAGAAAACAGAACGACGAACAACTTATCCGAGGACGAAATAGACCGGATCGTGATAGCACAGGCCGGCGACGATTCGGCCTGGGGGAAGCCTGTTCGCGTGCACAGAGCCGAACCAGCTTCCTTATCCATACCCGGGGACCTGGCAGCGCGGACTTCAATCTGGCAACGTTGCACGATTGGCAGGCCCACGCTGACGGACTGCGTGCTCGCGCACGCAGGTGGGAACTGGCCCCGGCTGAAAGCAGCGGTACCGCTGGTGCAAGAGGCCAGGAACCCTGGTCAGGAGAAAACCATGCACTATCAAGACAGAATCACGATTGAACCGGGCAAGCGAGGCGGTAAGCCGTGCATTCGCGGCATGCGGATTACCGTCTACGACGTGTTGGAGTATCTGGCCTCTGGTATGACGCAGCAGGAAATACTGGCTGATTTCCCTTACCTGACCGCAGACGACATTCTGGCGTGCTTGAGTTTCGCCGCACAGCGTGAACACTCCATGCTGGCTGTCCAGCGATGAGGGCGCTGCTCTTTGACCAGAATCTGTCACCCCGATTGGTGAGTCGCCTCGCTGAAGTCTACCCCAACTCAGCGCACGTTCACAGTTTAGGGTTAGGCAGCAGCCCCGACAGAGACATCTGGGAATATGCTTACGAGCACGATTACATCATTGTCACCAAAGATGCGGACTTTGTTGAGTTGAGTCTGCTCTTCGGTTTTCCGCCCAAAGTGATCTGGATCCGCCGCGGGAACTGTCCCACGCACGAACTTGAGAAGCTCCTGCACGAGAGCTATCAGGCGATCGCATCTCTGGATGAGGATCCCGGCATCGGCATTCTGACTCTGCTTTGACCCTCCGTTTCCAGATGTGCGAACTACGGCAATCACAACCCCCAGGATAGCAGCAATTTATGCCCTCCCCCCTCGTCGAATGCATCCCCAACTTCTCGGAAGCCCGCCGCCCGGAGGTGATGGACGCCATCCGGGGCGCCATTGCCGCCGTTGAGGGCGTGCAGGTGCTGGACCAGCACTCCGACCTTGACCACAACCGCAGCGTGATCACTTTCGTCGGGCCGCCGGGGGCCGTGGCCGAGGCCGCCTTTGCCGGCATCAAAACCGCCGCCGAGCTGATTGACCTGAACCAGCACACCGGCGAGCATCCGCGCATCGGCGCGACCGACGTGGTGCCCTTTGTGCCGCTGCGCGATTGCACGCTGGCGGAGTGCGCCGCGCTGGCCCGGGGGCTGGGCGAACGGGTGGGCCGCGAACTGGGCCTCCCGGTCTACCTGTACGAGGCCGCCGCGGCGCGCCCCGAACGCCAGAACCTGGAGAACATCCGCCGCGGCGAGTACGAAAAGCCGAAGGAAGAGATCGGGCAGAAGCCGGAGCGCAGGCCGGACTACGGGCCGGAGCGGGTGGGGCCGGCCGGCGCGGTGGTGATCGGGGCGCGCGCCCCGCTGATCGCCTTTAACGTGTACCTCAACACCCCCGAGGTAGAGATCGCCAAAAAAATCGCGAAGGCCGTGCGCCATTCGTCCGGCGGGCTGCGTTACGTCAAGGGGCTGGGGCTGCTGGTCGCCGGGCGGGGTCAGGCGCAGGTCGCGATGAACCTGACCGACTTCACCCGCACCCCGCTGGCCCGCGTGGTGGAACTCATCCGCCGGGAGGCCGCCCGCTACGGCTGCGCCATCACCCGCTCCGAGCTGGTGGGGCTGATCCCGCAGGCGGCGTTGGTGGATGCCGCCGCGTGGCACCTGCAACTGGACGGGCTGAAACCCGATCAGATTCTGGAGAACCGGTTGTATGAGGTAACGGGTGATGGGGCGACGGGGGACGGGGCGACGGGGGACGGGGCGACGGGGGACGGGGCGACGGGTGATGGGGCGACGGGTGATGGGGGGAGGGGGGCCGATTTCATCGAGAGGCTGGCGGCGGGGACGGCTACCCCGGGCGGGGGCGCTGCCGCCGCCCGGACCGGGGCGATGTCCGCCGCGCTGGTCGAGATGGTGGCCCGGCTGACCATCGGCAAGAAGAAGCACGCCGGGGTAACGCCGCAGATGCAGGCCGTGCTGGAGAGTGCTCAGAAACTGCGCGCCGACCTGACCCACGCGGTGGCGGAGGACTCGGCTGCCTTTGAGGCGGTGATGGCGGCCTTCAAACTGCCCCGCGGTGCACCAGACGAGCAAAGCGCCCGCACCGAGGCCATCGAGTCCGCCTATCATCACGCCGCCGAAGTGCCGCTGCGAGTGTGTCGCGCCAGCGTGGCCCTGCTGGGCCTGGCGCAGGAAGCGGCCGGCAAGGGCAACCCCAACGCCCTCTCCGACGCCGGTTCGGCTGCGCACCTGGCGCGCGCCGCCTTCTCTTGCGCGGCGCTGAACGTGCGCGCCAACGCCGGGGAGGTGCTGGATCACGAGACCGCCCGCGCCTGGCTGGCGGAGGTGGCGCGGCTGGAAGTGCGCGCCGCCGACAGCATGGCCACCATTGAGCGCACGCTGCGCGAACGACCGGCGAATG
>CAYZNA010000138.1:6398-8706 GCA_964478665.1 uncultured Anaerolineales bacterium | reverse complement strand
GGCGAGCCCGTGGGCGAGCCGGAGCTCTTCCGCCTCCGGCATCTCCACTGCAAGATTCTGCGACGGCGAAAATGGTCTCATCTCGTTCAAGCCTGGCCTCGTCGTCATGTGCGGGTGCAGCCGCGACCCGGGCGGGCAATCCGCCGTCAGGATGCCGATCAGCGGGCGGCCAGGTCGCGCCGCCGCGGCGGTCCCGCCATCGGCGACCGGACAAAACGGGGGCATGATCGGCGCGCGCGTGCGGCCGGCCGTTCCTTAGCAATATCGCGCCGCGCGAGCCAGCCCCCGTTGCGCGAGCGGGGGCCTCGCGGGAGGCATGGCTCGCGGCGCCCCGCGGCGATCGCACCATTCATTCGCCGCGCGGACGGGGCGGGGAGGGGGTTCCCATGCAGGGTAATGGTGGCCTGCGGGGATGTCAGGGGGAGGGTGGGGGGGTCGGGCAAGATGTCGGCCAGCGGAATCAAATGGTCGGGCCAGGCGCCGGAGGCCGTCGCCAGCCGCAAGTCGTCCAATTCTAGTGCATTCGCCAGCGAGAAGCGGCCGCTGTGGGTGCGGGTGAGGGCGGCCAGGTGGGCGGCGCTCCCCAGCGCGCGACCGAGGTCGTGGGCCAGGGAGCGAATGTAGGTCCCCGAGGAGCAATAGATTTCTACGGTTGCGTCCGGCGGCGCCCAATCTCGCAGGTGCAGGGCGTGCAGGGTGATCGGGCGCGGGGCGAGGTCGGGGGGGTGGCCGGCGCGGGCCAACTGATAGGCTTTGCGGCCCCCGATCTTGATGGCGGAGTGCGGGGGCGGGGTTTGCAGTTGCGGGCCGTGGAAGGCTTGCAGCGCGCGGGCCAGGCCGGCCCGGTCGAAGTGCACCGGGGCATGGGCGGTGACTGCGCCGGCGGCGTCGTAGGTGTCGGTGGCGGCGCCGAAGCGGATCACGGCGGTGTAGCGTTTGTCGGCGCCCACGAGGTATTCGCTCATGCGGGTAGCCTGCCCGATCAGCAGCACCAGCAGGCCCTCGGCCAGCGGGTCAAGCGTGCCGGTGTGCCCCACGCGGCGGATGCCGGTCCTTCGCCGCACAGCATCCACTATATCGTGGGAGGTGGGGCCGGAGGGTTTGTTGAGCAGGAGCAGGCCGGAGGGCATGGGGGAGGGGAGAGTGGAGATTGGAGATTGGAGATTGGGCACCCTGATCCCCAATCTCCAATCTCTAATCTCTAATCTCTAATCTCTGAAGGTGCGCGCGGGTGGCGGCGAGGACGCGCGATTGCACTTCGGCCAGGTCCCCGGGGATTTCGGCGCCGGAGGCTGCGGGGTGGCCGCCGCCGCCGAAGTTGAGCGCCACCGGGGTGATGTCCACACCCTCGGTGGCCCGCCAGCTTACTTTGGTGAGGGTCGGGGATTGCTCCACGAAGATGATCGCCACGCGGGCCTCTTCCACCGTGGTGAGCATGTTGACGAGGTCGGCGTCGTCGTTGCCGGTGTAGCCCAGGGCCTGCTTGTCGGCCAGGCTGAGGCTGGTGTGCAGCACGCCGTCGCTCAGTTCCATGCGGATCAGCCCGGCGCCCCACAGGCGGGCGGCGGCGAAAGTGCGGGAGTGCAGCCCCCTGCGCAGCAGCTCCGGGAGCGGTGCGCCGGCCGCGGTCAGGCGCATGGCGGCTTCCAGCGTGGCCGGGCCGGTGTTGGCGGTGCGGAAGCCGAGGGTGTCGGTGATCAGGCCGGTGAGCAGGCAGGCGGCGACTTCGGGTGAGAGGGCCAGCCCCCACGGCTCCAGCAGCGTGAGGACGATCTCGGCGGTGGAAGCGTACTCCGGCGCCACGATGTTGATCCGGCCAAAGTGGGTGTTGGTGGCGTGATGGTCCAGGTTGATGTCCACCGGGCGGGGCAGGGCGCCGGCGACGCCCCCCAGGCGGTGCAACTCGGAGGCGTCCAGGGTGATGAGCAGGTCCCATTCCGGTGGATCTGCGGGCAGCTTGCTCTGGATTTTGCGGTAGCCGGGCAGGAAGCGGAAGGCAGCCGGGCAGCCGTCCGAGTCGAGAAGGGTGGCGGGTTTGCCGGCGCGGGGGGCGGTTGGAACCCGGCCTGGCGGGCAAGATCAAGGGTGGTCTGAAAATCGGCGGCCGAGACATGGAACCGGGGTTCGGCTACCAGGAAATAGCCGCCTCGCCGCAGGATGTCGTAAACCTGTTTCAAGAAACTCGGGCGGTCTGCGGTTTCGTGAACCATCCAGAAGGCCAGGATCGCCTCCTTCTCAAATCACCAACGCCGCTTCGGTGGCGCTGCGCAGGGCCATGCCGAGGTTGCCGGGGATTGCGGCATCGCCC
>CAYZNA010000138.1:0-6388 GCA_964478665.1 uncultured Anaerolineales bacterium | reverse complement strand
GCCCAGCCCAGCCCCAGCAGCGAGCCGAGGGCGTCGCCATCGGGGCGCTTGTGGGTGATGAGCAGCACGCGGCTGGCGGCACGGACCAGTGCACGCGCGGCCTGCCCGGAGGGGGTCTGCGGCAGCAGGTCAGCTTCACTCATCAGCCGGGTCGGCGCCGGCGGCGCGGGGCGCGCCCTCCCCGGCGGCCAGCCCCCGAGTGTTGCCCTCGGGGGCGAGTGAATCGAGCAACTCGGAGAGCCGCGCGTCCCGGTCCGGGGAGGGGTCCCAATGGAATTTCAACTCCGGCATGGTGCGCAGGTCCATGCGTCCCGCCACCTGGCGGCGCAGGAAGCCGCCCGCGCCGCGCAGGGCGCGCAGCACCTCGCCCTGACGCCCGGCCGCCTCGCCCGGGGTGCACACCCACACGTTGGCGACCGCCAGTTCCCGGTCCACCTTTACCTCGGTGACCGTGACCATGTGCAGGCGCGGGTCGGCGACTTCGCGCGTCAGCAGCTCGGCCAGTTCGGTGCGGATGCGCTCGGCAATGCGCCGGGTGCGAAGTTCGGAGGGCATGCTACTCCATCTTCTCGCTGGTGTAGCACTCCAGCAGGTCGCCCACTACAAAGCTATCGAAACCCTTCAAGGCTACGCCGCACTCGAAACCCTGGCGCACCTCGCGCACGTCGTCGCGTTCGTGCTTGAGCGAGGCCATCTCGCCGTCGTGGACGATCTCTTTGCCGCGCAGCACGCGCAGCTTTGCGTTGCGGCGCAGTTCGCCCTCGCGCACGTAGCAGCCGGCCACCTGGCCGGTTTTGGCGATGCGGAAGATGGCCCGCACCTCGGCCAGCCCCAGGCGCACTTGCCTGTACTCCGGCTCCAGCATGCCTTTGAGGGCCTTTTCCACGTCCTCCACCAGCCGGTAAATGATGTCGTACTGGCGGATGGAGACGCCCTCGCGCTGGGCCAGTTGCTGGGCCACACCGTCCACGGCCACGCTGAATCCGATCACGATGGCGTGGGAGGCGGCGGCCAGCATCACATCGTTCTCGGTGATGTTGCCGGTTTCGGCGTACAACACGTTTACCTTCAGTTCGCCCACGTTCAAGTCTTTGAGCGAAGAGACGATCGGGTCGAGCGAACCTTGCACGTCGGCCTTGATAATCAGGGCCAGTTCGCGGGTCTCGCCGGCGCTGAACTTTTCGAAGATCTGCTCCAGGCTGAGCGCCTCTGGCTTCCGGGTGCTGGCGGCCTTTTCCGCCTCTTTGCGCCGAGTCACAATGCCCAGCGCCTCCCGGCTGGTACTCACCACCTGGAACAGGTCCCCGGCGCGAGGCACGCCGTTGAGGCCCATGATGGAAACCGGGATAGAGGGGCCGGCGGATTCGACCTTGCGCCCGGTGAAGTCGAACATGGCCTTCAGCCGCCCGTAGGTGGCGCCGGCCACCACCACGTCGCCCGCGCGCAGCCTGCCGTTCTGCACCAGCAGGGTGGCCACCGGGCCGCGCGCGCGGGCCAGGTTGGCTTCGATCACCGTGCCGGAGGCCTCGCCTTCCGGGTTGGCCACGCCGGGATTGGCATCTGCTACCAGCACAATGGCCTCCAGCAAATCGTCTATGCCCTCTCGCTTGCGCGCAGAGACCGGCACCACTATGGTGTCGCCTTCCCACTCGTCCGACAGCAGGCCCTGCTCGGCCAGTTGCAGCTTCACCCGATCCGGGTTGGCGTTGGGTTTGTCCATTTTGTTCAGGGCGACAATGATGGGCACGCCGGCGGCGCGGGCGTGGGCGATAGCTTCCCGGGTCTGGGGCATTACCCCGTCATCGGCGGCCACGACCAGAATAGCGATGTCGGTGGCCTGCGCGCCGCGCGCGCGCATGTCGGTGAAGGCAGCGTGACCGGGCGTATCCAGGAAGGTGATCTGGCGCCCGCGATGTTTGACCTGATAGGCGGCGATGTGCTGGGTAATGCCGCCCGCCTCTCCACCGGCCACGTTGGTGGAGCGGATCACGTCCAGCAGGGTGGTCTTGCCGTGGTCCACGTGCCCCAGGATGGTGACTACCGGCGGTCGCGGACTCAGGTCCTCCGGGCGCTCCCGCTGGATTACTTTGCGCCATGCCGGGACTTCGCCGTGCCCCTTCTCGTCAATTTCCTCGATCACTGTGATGGGTAGGGCCTCAAATCCGAGGTCTTCAGCGGTGATGGCGGCGGTATCGTAGTCAATCTGCTGATTGATGCTGGCCATCACCCCGTTGGACATCAGCGATTTGATCACCTCCATCGGGCTGGATTTGAGCAGGGTTGAAAGCTCCCGCACGGTGAGGGAAGAGGGTATTTCTACTGTGTTTCTTACTTTATCTACCATGATGCTACCTCCTGCCATATCGCCTCCGGGTCGCGCGGCACCGCTGCACGGGGCGCTATGGCCGGCGACCGGGCGTTGGCGGGCGTTACAAAAGCAGAGAGTCGCCTCTTATTCCTCTGGCGACTCTTCCGGCAAGCTCAGTGCAAACGTCTTGAGTGAGCCACGATCGTGCTCGCTCAAGGTGGTTTTGAGCGCGTGGGCCAACCCCTTCTTCAGACCGGCCTCCCAGCACGTACGCCGGTCATGAAGATAGGCCCCGCGCCCGGCAGCTTTGCCGGTCGGGTCAACAATTACCCCCTCGCTGGTGCGCACCAGACGGATCAGGGCGCGCTTATCCAGCACCTGGTGACATCCCACGCAGGTCCGCTGCGGGGCGTGCTTACGGTGGACGCGCGTACGCGGCTTGCGGGCGGTCATGCTCCGGCCGGCCGTGGGACGAAGGCCACCGCGACGGCTATGCCTGGTCGTCCCACGCTTCCCCTTCACGCTTGTGTTTGCGTTTGGTCACCATCACACCCAGATCGGGATCGTACTCCATGACCACCTGCTTGCGCTTGCCCTTCTTTTTCTTCTTCTTGCCGCGCAGGCCGGGCACTGCATCCAATTCCTCTTCCTCTTCTTCGGCCGGGATCGGCAGCGGGCCTTCCAGAAGGCTCTCCAGGGCGAACGGGGCTTCCACCTCCGGCTCGACTTCCTCTGCCAGCACTTCTGCCGGCGCGGCTGCTGCGGTGGGAGCCGGGGCGAGGTGCTCTTCGACGGCGGCCGGCGCCTCAGCCGCCGGGGCGGCTTCCACTGCGGGAGCGGCCTCCACCGCGGCCTCCGCCGCCGGGGGGGCAGTCTCGGCGGCCGGAGCGGCCTCTTCGATGGCGGCTTCGACCTTCGGTGGTTCGTAGCTCAGATTCTGCAGCACGTTGCGAGTTTCTTCCAGCGCCTTTGGCCCGTAGTTGGGCAGCGCCAGAATCCTGTCCTCGTCCAGCGCCAACTGCTCCAGCACTTTGCCGGCGTTTTCGTATCTGGCTTCCAGCAACAGGTTGAGCACTCGCTCGGACAGGCCGGTTTCGGCCAGTGGGGTTTGGTAGGCTCTGTGTGGAATGGAGGCGCGGACCTCGGCGCGGCGGCGCGCGCGCTTCTCGCGGACGGCCTCGCGGCGGGCGGTCTCCTCCCTTTCCATGCGGTCCACCATCCGGGTAACCTGGGTGAACTCCTCCGGCGTGACCGGGCGGTTTTCGGCGCGCCGGGCGAGTATGCTCTCCACCTGCGAGATGTCATCGCCGCTGACGCCGGCAGCCTCTGCCAGGGCGCCGTTGGTGTGCAGGCGGCGCAGCACGTCGTTGGCAGCTTCGGTCAGGCTTTTGATGTCAATGCGCCAGCCGGTCAGCTTGGCAGCCAGGCGGGCGTTCTGGCCTTCGCGGCCAATGGCCAGGCTGAGCTGGTCATCCTGCACAATCACCAGCGCCGTGCGCCCCTCGTCCGAGTCGTCGTTGAGGTATACGCCAGAAACGCGCGCCGGGCTGAGGGACTTGGATATGAAGGTGGCCTGGTCGGGGTTCCACTCGATGATGTCTATCTTCTCATCATTAAGCTCGCGCACAATGGACTGAATGCGCACGCCGCGCATCCCGACGCACGCGCCCACAGGGTCCACGCCGTCTTGCAAGGCGGAGACGGCCACCTTGGAGCGGTGTCCGGCCTCGCGGGCGATGGATTTGATCTCCACCAGGCCGTTGTAGATCTCCGGGACTTCGTATTCCATCAGGCGCCGGAGCATGTTTTTGTGCTGGCGCGAGACGATGATTTGCGGTCCACGGGTGGTCTTGCGCACCTCCAGCACAAAGGCGCGGATTTTGTCGTGGGCGCGGTAGCGTTCGCCGGGGACTTGCTGGTTTCGCGGTAGCGAGGCTTCCGCCCGGCCCAGGGCGATGGTGAGTGCATTGCCGGTGACGCTCTGCACCGTGCCGTTTACGATATCGCCTTCGCGGTCGGCAAATTCAAGATACTGGGCTTCGCGCTCGGCCTCGCGGATGCGCTGCAGGATGACCTGTTTGGCGGTCTGGGCAGCAATGCGGCCGAAGTCGGCGGGGGTGGATTCCATCATCACCATGTCGCCCAGGGCTGCTTCCGGTTCCACCGTGCGGGCCTGAGAAAGTTCGACCTCGGTGCGGTGGTCCTGCACGTCTTCCACCACTTCCTTCTCGGCGAATACGCGCACGTTACCGGTCTCTGCGTCCACCTGTGCATTGACTTGCTGGGCAGTGGAGGCGTTGACCGCACGACGGTAGGCGGAGACCATGGCGTATTCCAGGGCGTCCAGAATGACCTCGCGCTTGAGTCTGCTGCGGTCGGCTATTTCGTTGAAGGCAAGGGTAAACTCGCTTTTCATTTTCTCAGGGCCTGTAAAAGTATAACTTCCCGGTTTCAGACCCTGAGGGTCTCGAAGACCCTCAGGGTCTTGACGGAACTTATTCTTTTACGATTGCTTAGAACAAGCTCCGGGTTCTTTCTTTGCTGCTGGCTGGTTGTTGGGTTCGAGGGGTTATAAGCAGAGAAGTGGGGGGCGCCCACTTCTCAATCCTGCCAGTATAAGAACCTACTGCTACGCAGTATAGCACGGATGCGGGCGACAAGCAAGAGAAGCTCGCCCCAGGCGAGCTTCTCCCGATACTCACTACCCCGCCATGTCGTGTGCGCATTGCTTTGAACCTGCTTTCGCAGGCGGGAGCCGCCCCACAACGTCTGCCTTGGCCAGGGCCTACCGCATCCGCTGCGTGAGAGAAGCCCCCATAGTTCTGGTGTTGGCTCAAAACCGGGGTGCGGCATCACGGGCACAGCAGGGATACCCTTTATATACCACACCCCTCCCAGACGTGCAAGGTGCTGCGTTAGAAGGTGGTGATAGTTTTCAGCGCCGGACGACTATTGCGCAAAGCGGTCTCTCGTGCTACACTTCTGCCCCGTTGCGGCGCGGTCAGAACGTGGTCGGGTGCGGCGCCAGCCCACCGGCCCCTGGTTGACCCGCGCTTTCCGCTCCCGGCAGGCCCCGCACTGGGGCCGAGACCGGGGGCACTTCCCCTCAGGGCGGCTGGCTGCTCTGGCGGGAAATCCCGAGGAAAGGAGGAATACCCCATGCGCAACTATGAAGTTGCTTTTATTGCCCATCCGGACGTCAACGAGCAGGCCCTCACGGCGCTGACCGAGAAGGTGCATGGTTGGATTACCGGCGCCGGCGGAACGATCGCCAGGACCACTCATTGGGGCAAGCGCCGGCTGGCCTACCCCATTCGCAAACAGCACGATGGCCACTACGTGTTCATCTACACCAGCATGCCCTCGACGGTGAGCGCCGAACTGGAGCGCCAGCTCCGCATCAGCGAAGAAGTGCTGCGCTTCATGGTCACTCTGGCTGAGCCGCCGGCAGCGGCAATCGAGACGCCGCCCCCGGCCGCCGGCGCGAGCGACAAGGAAGCCGATAAAGAAGTGTTTGACGAAGATTCCGAGGAGGACGAGTAGCGGTGGGCAGGACGGCGGGCGGAGCAGCGGCCCGCCCCTGCCTGAGCCAGAGCGGAGGTCAGCATGTCTAGAGGCCTGAATAAGGTGATGATCATCGGTAATCTCGGGCGAGACCCGGAAATGCGTTTCACGCCCTCCGGCCGCCCGGTGACCTCGTTCAGCGTGGCGGTCAGCCGTTCGTGGAACGCTCCGGACGGCGATCGCCGCGAGGAGACCGAATGGTTCAACGTGATCGCCTGGGGCAACCTGGCCGAGACCTGCAAACAGTACCTGAGCAAGGGACGGCAGGTGTATCTGGAAGGTCGGCTACAGACCCGGCGCTGGCAGGACTCGGAGGGCAAGAAGCAAGTCAGCACCGAACTGGTGGCCCAGGAGATGATTTTGCTCGGCGACCGGCGCGACTCTGGCGGGCCGGCCCAGGGGGAAAGCGCCCCGGTTGAGGACGAATTCCCCTTCTGACCTGCTTTCTGCCGCAGGAGCGGGTATCATCTCAATAATCTGGGGCGCATGGCGCGAAGCGTGCGCCCCCTGTGCAGG
>CAYZNA010000137.1:5647-8801 GCA_964478665.1 uncultured Anaerolineales bacterium | reverse complement strand
GCGGGGGAAAAGGCAGGGGGCGGGGGCAAGAGGCGGGGGCAAGGGGGTGCCCGGGCTACGAGGGGATGCCCCAACAAAAAACCCCTCCCGCTGGCTGCGGGAGGGGGCGGGGATCACGTCAAGTAATCCTTCAATTGCCGGGCGCGCCGGGGATGTCGCAGGCGGCGCAAGGCCTTGCCCTCAATCTGGCGGATGCGCTCGCGGGTGAGGCCGAACTTCTGGCCCACTTCCTCCAGTGTGTGGGCGCGCCCGTTGGAGAGGCCAAAGCGCAGGCGCAGGATGCGCGCCTCGCGCGGGCTGAGGGTGGAGAGCACCTCTTCCAGTTTGTCGCGCAGCATATTCTGATAGGCGCTCTGGGTGGGGGTAGGGGTGCTGTCGTCCTCAATAAAATGACCGAGCTCGGCGTCGTCATCCTCCCCCACCGGGTGCTCCAGCGAGAGCGGGCGCCAGCTCACCTTTAGCATCCACTGCACTTTGCGCGGCTCCACCTGCAAACACTCGGCAATCTCTTCGGTGGTGGGCTTGCGCGCCAGTTGCTGTTCCAACTGGCGGGCAACTTTGTACAGGCGCCGGATGCGGTCGCTCATGTGCACCGGCACGCGGATGGTGCGGCCCTGATCGGCGATGGCGCGGGTGATCGTCTGGCGGATCCACCAGGTGGCGTAGGTGCTGAAGCGGAAGCCGCGCCGGTAGTCGAACTTCTCCACCGCCTTCATCAGGCCCAGGTTGCCCTCCTGAATCAGGTCCAGAAACGGCACCCCCCGCCCCATGTATTTCTTGGCAATGCTGACCACCAGCCGGGTATTGGCCTTGATCAGGTGGGCGCGAGCGTCGTCCCCATCCTGCACCAGCCGCTGCAATTCGGCCAGCCGGCGCGGCGGCGTGACCCCCGGCAGCGTGACCGGGACCATCCCCCCGCCGATTTTCTTGAGCTTCTCGCGGGAGTTCAGGCCGCGTTCGTAACGCTGCGCCAGGTCCACTTCCTCCTCGATGGAGAGCAACGGCACGCGCGACATCTCCTTGAGATACAGACCAACCGTGTCATCGCTGGAAATGCCGCTCAAGTCAAACTCATCCCAATCACCCTCGATGGGCAACCGGCGCAAGCGCCGGGGCACATCGGCGCGGTCCTCGTAAACATCAATCCCGGCGCTGCCGAAAAAAGAGAACAGCTCTTCGAGTTGTTCGCTGGCTTCCTCGGCGCGCGGGAAGGCCTCCAGAAGATCATCAAGGATCAGGTATCCCTGAACGTCGGCCTTCTCCGTCAGCAACGCAACAGCATCCGCATCTTTGCCCCGCTCGTCGAAGTACTTCATCTGCACCTCCTCGCCTCCGGTCTACTCCACCGTGGCCACGCACCATCGTGGCCTCCAACCATCGCCCTCGCTCCGCCGCAGCGCCCGCAACCCAATGCGGGCAGGGCGGCCGGTATCGGCGCGCCCGGCTACGTCTCCTGCACAGACACCAGGCTTCTCAGCACTGCCAATCGCGGATCAGGCTGCTCGTCCCCGTGCTCGCACGTTTCTTCGTTGCGGTTGGCGCCGCACACCGGGCACAGGCCCCGGCAATCTGCCCGGCACAGCGCGCGGATCGGAATCTCAAGCACAAAAGCCTCGCGCGCCAGCGGCGCCAGGTCCAGAAAGCCGTCCTCCCCCACCTCCAGCAGCCGGTCAGAGGTGTTGGGCGGGGGGTAGACAAACAAATCAGAGATTTCGGCAGTAAGGGGTTGCCAGTAGTCGCTCAGGCAGGAAACGCACGCCAGGGGGGCCTCGGCGCCAAGCTGCCCATCCACGTAAATGCCCTGGTGGGTGCGCGTGAGCCGGGTCTTCCCGCGCAGGCGCCTGAGCGTCAGATCGTTGCCCAGACGCAGGAATGGCTCGTCAAACCCGATATCGCGGCTGTAGCCAACGCTGGCGCTCAGCAGAAAGCCCACGTTGAGCCGCAGAGCTTTATCGTTGCTGTACAGAGTTGCCTCGGTGGGTGGCCGGGTCGCTGCCGGGCGACCGTATGTATAACGAGAATCCCGACCCGCACTGCTCAAAGAGGGTCGGGCGCACAGACAGAAACTAACAGGCTGATCGTATTCTCAAAATACGAGGCGAGTATAGCACAGTTTTGAATCCTGCGTCAAGTACCCAAATTACAATTTCACATAAATCGGCGGCTGTTGGTATACGTCAGCGCCATATATATGGATTATCTACGCATTGCCCCACAGATATAGGATCGCGGTTCTATTCGCATAGCCTGTCTGCTGCTTCACCTCCACCACCCCTCGCCGAAACGCCCCCGCCGCGGGCTTGCTTTTTCGTCCCGCCTTCCTGTATCCTGTTGGCATGGCCCCGCGCTTTTTGCTGGCAACCAACAACCCCGGAAAAGTGAGCGAACTGATGGACCTGCTGGGCGACCTGCCGGTAGAATGGAAGCTGCCGGCGCACTTCCCTCACCTCAACCTGATGGTCGAGGAAAGCGAGGACACTTGCGCCGAAAACGCCCGGCTGAAAGCGGAGGCCAGCGCCCGCGCCTGCGGCCTGCCAACCCTGGCCGACGACTCCGGGCTGGAGGTGGATGCACTGGGCGGCGCCCCCGGCGTGCACAGCGCCCGCTTCGGCGGGCCGGGCCTCTCCCCGCGCGGGCGCTGGCGGTTGCTGCTGGAGAAACTGGAGGGGATCCCCCCGGCGGCCCGCACCGCCCGCTTTCGCTGCGTGATGGCGATTGCCCTGCCCGGCGGCCCCACCCGGCTGGTGGAGGGGGCCTGCGAGGGCCAGATCGCCCTCGCCCCGGCCGGCGAGGGCGGCTTTGGCTACGATCCCGTGTTCTACCTGCCCGAGTGGGGCCTCACCCTTGCTCAGCTCCCGGGCTCCGAAAAGCGGCGCCTCAGCCATCGCGGGCAAGCTGCCCGCGCCGCCCGGCCGATTATCCTTGAGGTGATCGGCGCAAGGGCGTAAAATGGGCGCTGATTAGAGAAACAAGCCCCAATCCCCAATCCCCAATCTCCACTTCCCCAATCTCCCGAAAGGTACTGCGCATGACTCTCAACCCCCCATCCCGACTTCTGCTCGGCCCCGGCCCCGGTCCGGCGCACCCGCGCGCGCTGCGGGCCATCGCCGCCCGCAAAGATCGGAAGAGCGACGCGGAGGTATAGCCTGTAGCG
>CAYZNA010000137.1:0-5637 GCA_964478665.1 uncultured Anaerolineales bacterium | reverse complement strand
CATGGAGCCGGCCCTGTTTCCGCTGATGGACGAACTGCGCGCCATGCTGCGCGAGACCTTCCAGACCCGGAACGCCCTCACCCTGCCCGTTAGCGGCACCGGCTCGGCCGGGATGGAGGCCGCCCTGTGCAACCTGATCGAGCCGGGGGACCGCGTACTGATCGGGGTCAACGGCTTCTTCGGCGGGCGGCTGGCGGAAATGGCGGCCCGTTACGGGGCCACGGTGGACCGGCTGGAGAAGGCCTGGGGCGAGGTCTTCACCCCGGCCGAGGTGCGAGAAGCGGTCCAGGGCCGGGGATACAAGCTGGCAGCCCTGGTCCACGCCGAGACCTCCACCGGGGTGCTACAGCCCGAGGTGGCCGCCATCGCCGAAGAGGTCCACCGGGCGGGCGCGTTGCTGGTGCTGGACTGCGTGACCTCGCTGGGCGGCGCGCCGCTGCGGGTGGACGAGTGGGGGGTGGACGTGGCCTATTCCGGCACCCAGAAGTGCCTGAGCTGCCCGCCGGGATTCGCGCCCATCACCGTCAGCCCGCGCGCGGAGGCGGCCATCGCCGCCCGCAAGACCCCGGTCGCCAACTGGTATCTGGAATTAGCCGGGCTGGAGGGCTACTGGGGAGCGGCTCGCAAGTACCACCACACGGTCTCCGGTAGCATGATCTACGCCCTGCACGAGGCCCTGGCGCTGGTGCAGGAAGAGGGGCTGGAGGCTCGCTGGCAGCGCCATCGCGCCAACGCCGAGCTGTTGTGGCGCGGGTTAGAGGCGCTGGACCTGGTTCCGTTTGTGCCGGTCGGCCATCGCCTGCCCTGCCTGACCACGGTCAAGGTGGATCACCTGCGGGACGAGGCCGCTGTGCGGGCGCGGCTGCGGGAGGAGTACAACATTGAAATCGCCGGCGGCTTTGGCCCGCTGGCGGGCAAGGTGTGGCGCATCGGGCTGATGGGTTTCGGGTCGCGGCGCGAGAATGTGACCCTGCTGCTGGGGGCGCTGAGGGAGGTGTTGTGAGTGGCCGGTTTTGACTCCTGCTTCTCTTTCGCGTACAATTCCCTACTCCCCTGCTTCCCCCGTTTCCCTATTACCGGAGCGCCCTGATGCCAGATTTTGCGGTCGAATTGCGGGAGGTCACCAAACGTTTCCCCGGCCCGGACGGTAAGGAGATCGTCGCCGTGCGCGACGTCAGCCTGGGGATAAGCGATGGGGAGTTCTTCTCCCTGTTGGGACCTTCCGGCTGCGGCAAGACCACCAGCCTGCGCATGATTGCCGGGTTCGAGCAACCCAGCGCCGGAGAGGTGTTCATCCGCGGGCGAGCCATCGGGCAAACCCCGCCTTTCAAGCGGCCGGTCAACACGGTGTTTCAGTCGTACGCGCTCTTCCCACACATGACGGTGGGCCAGAACGTGGGCTTCGGGCTGGAGATGGCCGGCGCGCCCCGGCGGGAGATCGAGGGGCGGGTGGAGGAGGCGCTGCAGATGGTGCGGCTGCCCGGAATGCAGAAGCGCCGCCCCAAACAACTCTCCGGCGGCCAGCAGCAGCGGGTGGCCCTGGCCCGCGCGTTGATCAACCGCCCGGAGGTGTTGCTGCTGGACGAGCCGCTGGGTGCGCTGGACCTGAAGTTGCGCAAGGAGATGCAACTTGAACTTAAGCGGTTGCAGCGCGAAGTGGGCATCACCTTTGTCTACGTCACCCACGATCAAGAAGAGGCGCTCACCATGTCCGACCGCATCGCGGTGATGAACCGCGGCGAGGCCCTGCAAGTGGGCCAACCGGCGGAGATTTACGAGCGCCCCACCTCGCGCTTTGTGGCTGACTTCATCGGCGAGACCAACTTCATCCCCGGGCGCGTGACCGGCGTCCGGGCCGATCGCGCCATGGTTGAGTTTGCCCCGGGGCGCGTGGTACGGGCCGGCAGCGCCCGCGACTTCGCGGTGGGGGAGGCCGTTACCATCGCCGTCCGGCCGGAGAAAATCCATCTGCACGCGCAACCGCCGCAGGCCCTGCGCGAGGGCGCCAACCTGTTTGAGGGCCGCGTCGAGGAGGTGGTATACATCGGCACCGACACCAATTATCAGGTGGAAATCGGAGCGGGGACCTCAGTCCGCGTGCGGGAGCAAAACGTGGAGGCCGGGTCGCGGCCGGTGGCCGGGCCGGGCGAGAGCGTCTGGGTGAGCTGGTCGCCCGAAGCCGCTCGCGTGCTGGGTGAGTGAGACCGATGTTGCGCATCCTGCGAAAGAGCCGGCTGATCCAACTGGCGCTGCTCCTCACGCCGGGGGCCTTCTGGCAGATCGTGTTCTTCAACTTACCTCTGCTGATTGTGCTGTTCATCAGCTTTGTGGAACGCGGCCGGGCCGGCGGGATCAAGCTGCCGCCGGCCTTCACCCTGTTGAGCTACCACCAATTCTTCAATGCCTGCGCCTCCAGCGCGGCCGGGCCGGGCTGCGATCCCTTCCTGTACCTGGGCATCTTCGGCTCTTCCGTGCGGATCGGCTTGCTGGTTACCGGCGGCAGCCTGTTGTTCGGCTATCCGCTGGCATATTTCATCTCGCAGACCTCCGCTCGCTGGCGGGGCACGCTGATGCTGCTGGTCATCATCCCCTTCTGGACCAACTTTCTGGTGCGCACCTATGCCCTCAAGCAGTTGCTGGCCACCGAGGGCCTGATTAACAGCCTGCTGCTCAACCTGGGATTGGTAAACGCCCCGCTGGACATGCTCTTCAACCAGTTTGCGGTGGTGCTGGGGCTGGTGTACGGCTACCTGCCGTTTGCGGTGCTGCCGCTGTACGCTTCCATCGAGAAGTTTGACTTTTCGCTGATGGAGGCCGCGGCCGACCTGGGCGCCAGCCCGCGCCGGGCGTTCTGGCGGGTGATGCTGCCCATGACCCTGCCAGGGGTGGTGGCGGCGGTGGTGCTCACCCTTGTGCCGGTGGTGGGCGCCTTCATCACGCCAGATATTATGGGCGGCGGCAAGGTGGAAATGATCGGCACGCTGATCAACCGCCAGTTTGGCGTGGCGCGCAACTGGCCCTTCGGTTCGGCCATCTCGCTGGTGCTGATGGCGCTGGTGCTGGTGGGCGTGATCCTCTACTTCCGCTCCGGCGGGGAAGGGGAGCGCGCCCTGTGACCGCCGCGGGACCCGCCCTGCCCCTGGCTGCCTCGCGCCGCAAGACTCCCCGCACAATCCGCGTGGGCCGCTTTGCCCTGAGCCTGAACGCCCTGCTGATTTTCGTCTTCCTGTATGCCCCCATTCTGATCCTCATCGTATTCTCTTTCAACAACACCCGCTCGCTGGCGGTCCTCACCGGCTTTTCCACCGAATGGTACACAGCCCTGGCCAGCAACGACGAGCTTTTGCAGGCGGCGCGCAATTCGCTGCTGATCGGCTTGCTGGCCACCGTTGGCTCCACTGTGATCGGCACGTTGACCGCGCTGGCCATGGACCGCTTCCGCTTCCGGCTGCGCACCGCCTTCGATGCCAACCTGTACCTGCCGTTGGTGATCCCGGAAATCGTGATGGGCATCTCGCTGTTGCTGTTCTTCAACCAGGCCATCTTCCCGGCGCTGCGAGTGTTCGGCCTGCGGACCGGCAACGGGTTGGGGACCATCACCATCGCCCACATTGCCTTCGACATCCCCTTCGTCTACGTGATCGTGCGCGCCCGGCTGGCGGACTTCGACCGCAGGCTGGAAGAGGCCGCGCAGGACCTGGGCGCAGACGAGTGGCGGACCTTTCGCCGGGTGACGCTGCCGCTGCTCATGCCCGGCATCATCGGCGGCGCGCTGATGGCCTTTACCCTCTCGCTGGACGATTATCTGATCACGTTTTTCACCAAAGGCGTGGGTTCCACCACCATGCCGCTGTACATTTACTCGCTGGTGCGGCGCGGGGTCAACCCGCAGATCAATGCGCTCTCCAGCCTGCTGCTGCTCGGCTCGATGGGGCTGGTGCTGCTCTCGCTGGCCGCCCAGAATGGAGGGCCGGCCTTCGCCCGCGGACTGTCCATCGGGGTGCTGGCCGGAGCGGCTGCGACCGCGCTCGTCGGCCTGGCCGGAATGCTGGCCGGCGGGAACCTGACGCCAGGCGGGTTGGCCGCGCGCCTGTTGCTGCTGCTGGCCGCCGCCCTGCTGATCCGGCAGATTCCGGCGTGGCGCGATGACTTGCTGGAACTGGCGCCGCTGGCGCGCGCCGGAGCCTTCGGCCTGTTGCTGCTCAGCGCCGGAGTAGGGGTGGTCACCACCTGGCTGTTGCTCGGGTAGTGACTGCAGGGCGCGCCAGCTAACCAGAAGACACGAATAGGAGAAAGGAGGTTACCGCCACACATCTGACAACCCGGAAGGCCGTAGGGGCGACCCGGCGGGTCGCCCGTACCGGCCGGCCCGGCCCGGCTTTAGTATTAGCAAATGAACCAATAAGCACAGGAGGAGATCTTGAACACCAGACGTCTACTATCGCTAAACTTGCTGCTGATCGCCGCGTTCCTGCTGGCGGCCTGCGCCCAGGGCCAGACTGCCACCAGCGCCCCCCCGCCAGCGGCCCCGACCAATGCCCCGCCGGCAGCCCCGACCCAGGCTCCGCCTGACCAGACAATTCCCACCGCCGACAACCCCTGCGGCGACAGGAGCAAACTCTCCAGCGAGATTCAACTCTATACGTGGGTCGAGTACATTGACCCGGAGTTGAAAGACCAGTTCGAGGCCGATTGCGGGGTCAAGGTCACCGAGACCAACTACGATTCCAACGAGACTCTGCTGGCCACCCTGCAGGTCGGAAGCGGGGGCTACGATGTGATTGTGCCCTCCGATTACATGGTTCAGATCATGATTGACGAAGGCATGCTCGAACCGCTGGACTTCAGCCTGATCCCCAACTACACAAACATGGGCGCGGCGCACGTGGGCCAATACTTTGACCCCCAGCAAAAGTTCATTGTGCCCTACTTCTGGGGGACCTCGGGCTTCGCCGTGGATACCGACGTGATCCCCGACCCGCAGCCCACCTGGAAGATGGTGTTCCAGCCTTCGCCCGAAGTGTGCGGCAAGATCAGCATGCTGGACGATCAGCGCGAAACGCTGGGCGCGGCGCTGATGTACCTGGGTTACCCCATCAACGACACCGATCCAGCCCATCTGGAGCTGGCCAAAAACCTGCTGATCGAGCAGAGCATGTGCGTGAAGGCCTACGACAGCCAGACCAACGATGATCTGATCATCCAGGGCGAGACGGCCATTGCCCATATCTGGACCGGCGACGCCATCCTGGCCGGCCTGCCGGACTACGGCGGCCGCGAGGGCATTGTGTACGTGATCCCGCAAGAAGGATGCACCATCTGGCAGGACAACATGGCCATCCCGAAGGGCGCGCCCAACAGCTACACCGCCTACATCTTCATCAACTATCTGGCCGACGCCGAGCGCGCTGCCCAGAACGCCGAATTTGTGGGCTACGGCAGCCCCAACGAGGCTGCGAAGAAACTGCTGCCGGCGGACATTGTCAATGACCCGGGC
Source organism: uncultured Anaerolineales bacterium (assembly GCA_964478665.1). GTDB lineage: Bacteria > Chloroflexota > Anaerolineae > Anaerolineales > CAYZNA01 > CAYZNA01. Next base: position 140 of record CAYZNA010000137.1, on the reverse strand, counting down.
ATCTACCCGCCCGCCGAGGTGTTTGGCCACCTGCAGTGGATTGAGGATGTTGGCCCGGCGCTGGAACTGTACGACCGCATCTGGACCGAGTTCAAAGCGGCAGTCGGTGGATAGATTGCTTCTTTCGTTGCGTTAGACTT
>CAYZNA010000136.1:0-8828 GCA_964478665.1 uncultured Anaerolineales bacterium | reverse complement strand
GGCGATGTGTTGCAGTTCGGTCAGCACAAAGTGGGGGACGAGGATCTCGCCGGAGATGAAGCCGGTCTGGCAGATATCGGCAATGCGGCCATCAATGATGGCGCTGGTGTCCAGCAGCGCACTGCGGTCGCTCGCCGTGGCCGGCAGCGGTTCACCGGTCTTGCCGGCCGCCCGGCTGCGCAAGACCGAGAAGATGTCGCGCTGCCGCATCACAAACACCGACATGCCCAACCAGGCGAACAGTACTACCCCGATAAACGGCAGAAGCTGGCCGAACGGGCGAGGCAGCAGCGACAGTGGCAGCGAGAGCAGGGCAGCCACAATCAGGCCCGCTATCAAGCCAATCATGGCTGCCGCCAGCGACTGGGCCGGCACCCGCCCGATCAGCGCCCGCAGCGCCCGCGCCGGGCGCGTGGTGATAAACGGGGTGATCACCAGTCCCAGCAGCGCCCCCAGCGAAGTGAAGACCGCCGCCCACAATTCCACCGTCGCGGCGTCGGCAGCGCGGCCCAGCGCCACGCCCAGGTACAGGCCACCCACCGCCAACACCACCATCCCGACCAGCCGGAAGACGAATTCGATGCTCATAAAACCCACCTCGCCAATGAACAAAAAAGGTGAGCGCCCGGAACCCGGTGCTCACCTCAGCTCAAATAGGTAACGTTAGCGCCAGCGTCAGATGCTGCCATCTGAAAAAGAGGGGCAACTGTCTTGCGCCAGCAGGCGCCCCGCTACGCGAGGGGAAGAACTCAGGAATAAATCCGGGCTGCAGCCCCGCCCAAACAATAAAGATGAATAACCCCGGGCTGCGTGCGACTATGGTAACACGAGGGCGAGAGAAAGTCAACGCGGATATTGGGAGGACTGCTCTCCGGCCCAGGAACTGCCGGGCGGCGACCCTCCACCTGCGGCCCCCCGGACTGCCGTGCAGCGCCCGGACGCCGGGCAGCCGGACTGGCGGGGGAACGGTGACCGCGTTACGCCAGTTCCACCCTCAACCTTTTTCCCAACACCGACGCCGCCCGCTCCAGCGTGGACAGGGTAACAGATGGATTGGCGGCCATCCAGTCGGTGGCGGCGGATTACACATTGAACGGATTCCCAGCCCGTTCATTCCGCCTTCGGCAGTGGCGCGGAGCAGAAAGCAGTTGCCCCCGGCCCAATTTGGCACTCCGCGCAGATTGGGCTACAATGATGCAGTTTGCGGATGGGGGTGCGGTTGAAGCGGGAGATACGCCAGAATCTGACAGGATGAGCAATGGCCGCCGAGAAAATCGTCTTCCGCGTGCATGCCCTCCAGTAGATGTTCCGGCGCTCCATCAGCGAAGAGGACGTGCGGGACGTGCTGGCAACAGAGGACATCATCAAAGACTATCCCGACGACACCCCCTATCCCAGCCGCCTGATTCTGGGTTGGCGCGGGGAGCGGCCCCTTCATGTGGTCGCCGCCACCAATGAGCAAGAGCAGGAAACCATTGTTATGACCGTGTACGAACCCGACCCCGGCCTGTGGGAACCGGATTTCAGGAGGAAGAAGCGATGAAGTGCCTGATTTGCAAGCAGGCCGAGACCCAGCCCGGCCACGCCACGGTGACTCTGGAACGGCAGGGATTGACGTTTGTGGTCAAAAAAGTCCCGGCCCGCATTTGCCCCAACTGCGGCGAGGAATACGTGGATGAAAAGGTGGCCGCCCGCCTGCTACGCACCGCCGAAGACATGGCCCGCGCCGGCGCAATGGTAGATATCCGGGGCTACGTGCCGGCGGAAGCACGAACCCGGAGACAATGAAATGACCATCGTTGTGGCCGTCAAAGTGAACGACGGACTGGTTCTGGCAGCAGATAGCACTGTCTCAGTGCATGGGGGGCCGACCGGTCAGCCTCCCGGCATTCTCAAGACCTATGACTATGGCCGCAAACTCTCGCATATCAAGGACTATCCAATTGGTACCCTGAGCTGGGGAGTCAGTTTGCTGGGATCACGCACCATCGAGAGCATCATCAGCGAATACGAATTCGGCCTTCCCGCTGTGCGCGATGGAACTGCGAAAGGGTTCACGGTACGCGCCATTGCGGATCAATTGCGCGACTTCCTCCGCGAACGTTACGAGGCACAGTATGGGCCGTTCACTCCAGGTCAGCAACCCTCACTTGGCGTTCTGGTCAGCGGCTACTCCGACGGGGCGTACTTCCCCGAACAGTACTGGTTCGAGTTCCCCGCCATGCCTGACGTTCAAAATCGCCGCCCAGACGGGGAAAACGGCGAGCCCAATCTTGGAGTGGACTGGTTTGGGCTGACCGACGCGATCAGCCGCTTGATCAAAGGGGCGGACCACCGCCTCGCACAAGTGCTTTCGGAGCGTCTGCAAGTCTCTCCCGACGAGGCCTGGCAAACGCTGGCCCAATTTGAGTATCCGATTGCGTTCGAAGGCATGCCGCTTCAGGATGCCATAGACCTGGCAGTTTATCTGGTCGAATTGACCATCGGGCGCTATCGTTTCGCCGTAGGCGCCCCGCTTTGCGGTGGGGAGGTGGATGTGGCGGTGATTACGCCGCGCGGATTCACCTGGGTCTATCGAAAGGACTGGCGGGCCGCACGAAGAGGAGGTGGGCAATGACTGCTTATGATCTTTACCAATCCTCAAAGGGAAGTTTCAACGCCTCTTCTTCTCGTGCGTTCTATGTGGGGGTCAAAGAGGAGCAATCTTATTATGAGCCGCAGGTGCTGATGACTGGCCAGATATGGATAGATAGTAGCCGTCAGCCAAGACCGTTGATTTCCCTCCCCTCCTCGCCGCCTGCGGTAATCGCGCCCATTCTGAACGCTCAGTTAGTCGCCGCACAGGTGGCTCCGCGGATTCAGCATCTTGCCTCCATTGAGGCCGTGTACGTCAAGACCAAACCGTGGGGTTTTGAATACTGGCTGGTGGCCAACGGCAGCACTGAGGAGATACGGTTCTCTCTCTATGACATCGAGTGGCAACTGATGGAACTGAACCCGGAAGTCGGTTTCAAGTTCCACCTTGTGGATCGCCAGGGGCGTGCACTTGCTGAGGTCGTGACCCTGGAGCCCTTTGACGCGATGGTTGTTCTTGGCGCGCGACAAGATGCCTGACGCTCTATCCCATCTTCGTCAGGCTCAGCACAACCGAGACTTGATTACGACGCTGGATCCGTCCAGCACGCGTTTTCTGGACTGGATTGTGACGGCGGCCTTCTATGTTGCGTTGCACCGGATCGAGGCATGGTTTGCCGGAAAGGGATTTCACTTCGAGACCCATACTCAGCGCGACGACTGGCTCGGCAAGACACGCGAACTCCGCCGGGTCGTATGGCCTCGGTATAAGGAACTGGAATTCCAAAGCCGTCAGGCACGCTATCAATGTGTTACTTTCGACAGGGATTTCGTCCAGAATCGCTTGCTAGCCTTCCTTGATGAGATTGACAACGAAGTGCAGAGCCTCGGCTGAGTGCCCGTCGCCTGGCACTTGCCAGAAGGCCGGACACTGAGCACTGCCTCTACACGGTCGAAGTCGCGGGCCGTTTCTTGAATTTGGGGAGACGAGGCCATCCGCGCGGCGGAGACGGAGCGGGAGTTGGAGGCGTTGATGCCGAGCCTGCTGGCGCGGGCGATGAGGGGGGAGATGTGAGGTAGCGATATGAAGTCATGGACACAGGCCGAACTGGACGATTCCATCTCCTGCCCCAAGCAAATCGTAGACCCGCCCCGCAAGGAGATGCGCTCGGAGCGGGGACACCAGCGCAACGACATGACTCTCAGTTCGCTCGACGGCGAGCGGCGCTTCTCGGCCTTTCTGCGCGTTAACGAACGCTTCCCGGAGAACTTCTCTATTGGCCTGGTTTACCATCCTCGTGACGAGCCGGGCGCGCTGACTCTGTTGCGGCGTAACGGGCCGCACGGGGAGCACGTCAACGAGCCGGAAGATCCACATCCCCACTTCGGCTATCACGTCCACCGGGCTAACGCGGAGGCCATCAACGCCGGGCTGTCGCCGGAGAAACAGGCCGCGCCCACCGATGCCTATGCCTCTTTCCCGGAGGCGTTGCAGTACTTTCTAAAAGCGGTTAGTATTACGGGCGCAGAGGCGTATTTCCCCGCCAGCCCCCAATTGCCCCTGTTTCCCGGAGAGGAGGGTGAGTAATGGACTACCTCGACCTGCTCCAATCACAGTTCAATCATCGTGTCAGCCTGCGCGAGAAACGACCGGGCATCTTCCAACTGGTGGCCCCGCTCTATCACGAAGACGGGGACATGGTAGACATCTTCCTCGACCAGCCCCACAACGGCAACGGCAAGGTTCGGGTCAGCGATTACGGCATGACTCTCATGCGATTGTCCTACACGTTCGACGTGGACACGCCCAACAAAGAGCGCATCTTCCAGCGCATCCTTGCCGAGAATCAGGTGAGCGAAGAAAACGGCACGCTGTACATGGAGGCCGAGCCGCAGTCGCTCTATCCGACCATCCTCCAGTTCGCGCAGACGGTGGCGAAGGTTTCCAACATGCGGCTGTACAAACGCGAGGGGATCGAGAATCTGTTTTACGAGCAGTTGGACGATTTTATCCAGAGCCAACTTGCCCGCTACAACCCTCTCCCCAAAATCCTGCCCCTGCCAGAACGTGACGACCTCGAAGCGGATTATCGCTTCGAGATCACCCCGCGCAGTGTTCTTCTCTATGGCGTCAAAGACGTGGCCAAAGCCAGACTGACGACCATCGCCTGCCTCGAATTTCAGCGGGCGCAACTGTCGGTCAAGAATCTGGTAGTGCATCAGGATTTCGAGGCCTTGCCCCGCAAAGACCGCAGCCGCATCACCAGCGCCGCCGACAAGCAGTTCATCTCGCTGGAGGACTTCCGCCAGAATGCTGAACGTGTTCTGGAAGGAGAACTGCGGTCCACAGGCCCTCGCCAATCGCATCAACGAGTACCGCACCGCCCTCACTGCCGCGCAGAGCAGCGCCGAACTCGGCGATCTGCTGGCCGGGCGTGGCTACGACGCCGCCGCCCTGACCGCCGGACTCACCCTGTGCGACGCCGCCCAATCTGCTTTCAACGTCCGCCAGCAGGCCCTGGCCGCCCAGACTGAGGCCGCCAGCGCCGCCCGTGACGCTGACGCGGCTGCCCGCGCGGCCTTCGACGACTACCGCAAGATCGCCCGCGCCGTGCTCAAAGACAACCCCGCCGCCCGCCGGGCGCTGGGGGTGGAGGGCCGCGCCCCGGACGACCGCGAACGGTTCCTCACCGCCGCCGAAGCCGCCTACGCCGCCGCCCTCAGCAACAGCACCGCCCTGAGCGCTCTCTCCCGGCGCGGCTACAACCAGGCCGCGCTGCAGGCCGAGCAGGGCAAACTGGCGGCCCTCACCACCGCCAGCGCTGCACACGATGCCGCTCAGGCCGCCGCAAAACGCGCCACCGCCGAACGGGAAGCCAGCGCGAAAACGCTGGACAACTGGTGGAACGAGTTCCGGGTCGTGGCCCGCGTGGCCCTCAAAGACCGATCGGACCTGTTGGGACAGTTGGGGCTATAACCGTCAGCACCTGACCACCTGACGCCTGACACCTGTTGACCGTCATTAAGTCATGCCGCCATTGCGTCATTAAGTCATGCCGCCATTGCGTCATTAAGTCGTACCTTATAAACCTCATCCCGAAGGACACCGGGACAGGTGTAAAGTCGTATCACCCCGGCCCTTGACTGGCGGGGCAATTTCGAGCACCTTCTGATCAAAACCACAGGAGGTGCCCGATGGCCACGACCAGCTTGCAACAACGTGTGATGATCGCAGACCTGAGCAGTCAAGGAGTTACCGACAGCCAGATAGCCGCACAACTCGGTATCAGCGTCTACACGGTGCGCAAATGGCGCCGCAGGACAAAGCAACCGGCACCTGCGGCCGGTTCGCCCGGTCAAATGGGGCGTCCGCCCGCAGGTGCGATGAGCACCTCTGGCAAGGAGGTTGTCAACACGCTGAAGTACTGGCGCGCATCTCACCCCGGTTGGGGGCCAAAGACCCTGAGAGCGGAGCTTGCTCGTGGTGAGGAATTTGCGGGTGTGGCACTGCCGAGCGAGAGCGCGATCACCCGCTGGTTGAGAGAGCATAAACTCTCCCGGCGTTACGAGAAGCATCGCCTTCTGCCAGCAGGGTGCACTTCGCCGGCGGCCGCCCTGAACCTGAACAACGAGGATATTGTCGCCGCCCGCCGCCTGTGGGCCGGCGTGGGCTGGCACCCGCCGCTGGAGTGAGAACGCTCTTCATCCTTCATCATTCCCCGTACCATAGTCCCAATTCGCTTGCATTCGGACAAGTTCTATCTATATTCAAACAGACCTCTAGCAAGTCTATCATTGAGCCATTTCGGGTCAAACCCTACAATATTAGCGTATTATGGGCGACTTACGCGTCGCAGGTACCTGCATTGTTTGTGACGTTGAGGAGAACCCGGCATGGCAACTGGTCCCACCGAACGGAAACGAGAGCACATCCGCACAGTGGCTGATAGCTTGCACCTGGTGTCGGGGAAGGCTGCGTTTCCGGGCGTGTTAGGCGATTACCGCCTGCGTTCTCTGCTGGCACGTCTGGCGCAGCGCGAGCGCGGCGCGCGCTTTGCCGCGCGCACGCGCACCCGCCGGCTTGGCCCATGCCGCCGCGCCTTCCGAGTAAGCGACCCTGCGGCCGGAAGCAAAGGATTACCGAATGTTCAAGAAACTCACCCATCCTCGCAACCGCAAGCGCCTGTCGCGCCTGCTGGATTGGATGACGCTGCTCTCGCTGCTGACCTCGCTGCTCACCGGCGCGGTCTCCACGCTGCCCACCGCCTTCGCCGAGCCGGTGCCGGTCGGGCATTACAACGTCACCTTTGACGGCGTGGCCTATGGCGCCGATGGCACCGGCGCCGCGATCTCCACCTTCCAGTACACGGTTCAGGGAACCGGCCAGCCGCCGGCGCTCAGCCACTGGGTGCTGGCCCTGGGCGAATGCGCTCAGGTGGTCTCGGCCAACCCGGGGCCGGTAGCGGCGGCATGGGATGCCGCCGTCCGCCCCGACCCGCCCACCGGCGTGAGCGGCATCAAATGGGATGGGGAACTGGCGATTGACGCCAGCCGCACCTATCAGGTGATCCTCGCGGGGCACATCGCCACCGCCTCCGGCGTTACCCTGGCGGTGAAGGCCGGCAACGGCTTTGACACCGGCCTGGTCACCGGCCCGGACGGAAACTGCAACCCTGTCACCCCTACTCCCGGCCCCAGCAACACCCCCGGGCCGACCGCTGCCGCGACCCACACCGCCACCCCGGAACCCGACGCCGAGCCGGTGCGCCCGATTCTGGAGTGCGTGACCGACAACAACGATGGCAGCTTCACTGCCTTCTTCGGCTATAAAAACGAGAACCCCGGTGCAGTGGACTTCCCGGTCGGGCCGGACAACCAGTTCTCCCCGGCCCCGGCCGACCGCGGCCAGCCCACGGCGTTCGCGCCCGACCGCACCCCCTACTGGCCGGACGCCGCCTTCAGCGTGGTTTTTGATGGCAACGAGCTAACCTGGACCCTGGACGGCCGCACCGCCGTCGCCTCCAGCGCCTCCACCCCCTGCTCCTATCACGTCTTTCTGGAGAAAGTCTGGCAGGACACCGCCGGAAACCCGCTGGCCGGCCCGCCGGCCGACCTGCCGGCTGATTTCAGCCTGACCGCCTCCAGCGAACTGGGCACGGCCACCTGCACCTACCCGGGCGGGGGCAGCACCCTGGTCTGCCAGTACGACAACCACCCGCCAGCCCTCGACAACGCCGGCCTGTGGGTACCCAACGGCCACGATTACACCGTCAGCGAGAACGGCGCCACCGGCGGCTGGACCATCCTGTCCGGCGCCGGACAGTTCAGCGCCGGGGACGGGGCCTGCATCCCCGGGCGGGAGGGCCTGGTCCGCTACTGCACCCAGACTGTGACCAACCGCCTCAACCCGGTCACCGCCACTTCCCCGGCCCCCAGCGATACCCCGCTCCCCGGCGGGACCCCGGTCCCGCCCACGACTACCCGACCACCCGACCACCCGACTGACCCGGCCACCTCCACGCCCGGTGGCTGTGACCCCACCCCGGACCGCAACACCCTGACCGGGAGCATCAACGTGGTGGACCCGCTGACCCATACCGCCAGCGGCTGGATCGAGAACAAGTCGCCCGACTGCACCTATCACGGCGGGCTAGCTTCCTATAAGAAGTACGAAAGCTCGGAGGGCGACGGCATCGAGAGCCAGACCCTGTACGATTCCGACACCGGCGACATCCTGCCCGGCCAGACCATCACCTTCACCGTCAACACCCCGGAGTGCGCCTTCCAGCTTGACCTGTTTTACGGCGATCTGATCGTCTCGTTCCAGGGCGGCGTGCGCTACGGCGAGCGCCTGCTGGACGTGCGCCACGGCAACGGCGACAACTGGTGCGCTCAGGGCGGCCCGACCGAAACGCCCCCTCCGGCCACCAGCACCCCGCAGCCCACCGCCACCGACACCCCGCAGCCCACCGCCACCGACACCCCGCAGCCTACCGCCACCGACACCCCGCAGCCTACCGCCACCAGCACCCCGACCGCCACTCCAACTCTAACTCTAACTCTAACTCTAACTCCAACTCCAACTCTAACTCTAACTCCAACTCTAACTCCAACTCCAACTCTAACTCCAACTCTAACTCTAACTCCAACTCCCACCCCCACCCCGGCCGACTGCCCAGCCAACCCGGACCGCTCGATCATCACAGGGGGCATCACCCTGAAGGATGACGCAAATCACCTCGCAACCGGCCGGG
>CAYZNA010000135.1:8453-8859 GCA_964478665.1 uncultured Anaerolineales bacterium | reverse complement strand
CCCCGATTGCCGAAGGTATCGGGGGCCAGCAGCGCGGCGTGCGATAGCGGCCCGTAGGCGCCGGGCGGGGCGGCCAGCAGCGGGTTGAGCGGGTACGCCTGCCACGTAGCCCCGTCCGGGGACTCGGCCATGCCCAGCCCGTAGCCATAATCCGGGGAGAAGTCGCCGCCGGCGCGCGTCCCATCGAAGCCGGTGAAGAATAGCCAGTAGCCCCCGGCGGTCCTGAGCACTGCCGGGCTGCTCACCGCGGCCTGGTCCCACGCGCCCTGCGGGCCAGGCCCCAGGACCGGGAGCGGGTGCCGGGTCCAGTGGATGCCGTCCCCGAGCGATGCGGCGGCCGGGGCGGGGGTGGGGGGCGGCGGCGCCGGGGTGGGGACGGCTGCGGTCGGGGAGCGGGGATCCCGGT
>CAYZNA010000135.1:0-8443 GCA_964478665.1 uncultured Anaerolineales bacterium | reverse complement strand
GGGGGGGGGGGGGGGGGGGGGGGGGGCGCGGGCCGCAGGCAGTCGCCAGCGCCAGCAGCAGCCCCAGTCCCGCGGCGGCCCGGCGGCGGAGGCAGGTCGGGCGGGGACTCACCGGGTCAGCCAGTTCATCATCGGCCAGGTCACGGCAACGCCAAAGGCCACCCCGGCCGCCACCTCCATGGGCGTGTGACCGAGGGCCTCTTTCAGATCTTTGTTCTCTTTGAGCGGGTGGCCGTGGACCAGATCGTCTATCATCTGGTTGATGACCTTTGCATGCTGTCCGGCGTGGCGGCGGATGCCGGTGGCGTCGTACAGCACCACCATTGCGAAGGCGGCCGCCAGCGCGAACAGCGGCGACTGAAAGCCGGTGCTGTAGCCAATGCCGAATGTGATGCCGGTGACCAGCGCGGCGTGCGAGGAGGGCATGCCGCCGGTGCTGAGCAGGATGGCCCAGTTCCAGCGGCGGTGGAAGATCACCTCCAGCGGCAGCTTGATGATCTGCGCCAGGCCCCACGCAGTGAGGGCCGAGAGCAGCACGGGGTTGCGGAAGATGCTTTCCAGCGGGGACACACTCAGCGCTCCTCGGCCTCGAAGTCTGTCTCGTAATAGCCCTCGGCAGCGGGCGCCAGTTGTTTCACTTTCAGTTCGGCGGCGTCCAGCAAAGCGTTGCAGTGTGCTGCCAGCGCCTGGCCGCGCTCGAACAGGGCCAGCGCCGCGTCCAGCGCCAGCGCGTCGCCGGACAGCCGGCGCACGGTCTCTTCCAATTCGGCAAAGGCTTGCTCGTAGGTCAGGGACTCGGGGGAAGCGGGGATATTCCTGGCGGCCATGATTCAGGCGAAACCTTCTTTCTTCTTGTGTGAGGCTCGGGGGAGCCTGTCCTTCCGGGGGGAGCCAGGGCTATTCCCCGGCCTGCACCCGGGCGTCGAACGCGCCGTCGCTCACCTGCACCCGCAGCGCATCGCCGGGCTGCACCTGCGCCGCCGATTTTACCACCGCTCCGTCCGGCCCAAGCGTGACCAGCGCGTAGCCGCGCGCCAGCACGTTCAGCGGGCTGACGTTGTGCAGCGCCGCTACCAGCCCGTTAAGTTGTTCGCGGCGCAGGCGCAGCCCGTGGCCGACCTCGGCAGCGGCGCGCAGGCTTAGCTCGTCCACCCGCTGGCGGGCGCCTGCCAGCCGGATGGCCGGCGACAGGCCCGGCAGGCGGGCGGTCAGGGCAGTGAGCCGCCAGCGCTGCTGGCGCAGCAACCCTGCCAGCGCCCCGGCCAGTTCCCCGGCGGCGGCCTGCAGCGCGGCGCGCACCTCGGTCAGGTCTGGCGTTGCCAGCTCGGCCGCCGCGGTGGGGGTGGGAGCGCGCCGGTCGGCCACAAAATCGGCGATGGTAAAGTCGGTCTCGTGGCCCACGCCGGAGATTACCGGGGCGGCCGATTCGGCGATGGCCCGCGCCACCCGCTCATCGTTGAAGGCCCACAGGTCCTCGATAGCGCCGCCGCCGCGCGCCAGCAGAATCACGTCCGGCCGGGAGTGGGTGTTCAGCGCCCGCAGCGCCTCCACAATGCGCGGCGGCGCCTCTGCGCCCTGCACCGGGGTGGGGGCCAGAATGACCAGTGCCAGTGGAAAGCGTCGCCGCAGGGTGTTCAGCACATCGCGCAGGGCGGCGCCGGTGGGCGAGGTGACCAGCCCGATGCGTCGCGGCCACGCCGGCGGCGGACGCTTACGGGCCTCGTCGAACAGCCCCTCCGCCTCCAGCCTGCGTTTGAGGGCCTCGAACTGCTGGAACAATGCCCCGGCGCCCAGGGCCTGAATCTCCTCGGCGTAAAGTTGGTACTGCCCGCCGGCCTCGTACACGCTCAGCCGGCCGCGCACTGCCACTGCCGCGCCGTCCTCCGGGCGGTAAGATTGGCGGGCCACGCCGGTGCGCCACATCACGCAGCGCAGCGCTGCCCCGGCGTCCTTCAGCGTAAAATACAGGTGGCCGGAGGAGGGGCGCGACAGATTAGCGACCTCCCCCTCCACCCACAAGTCCTGCAGCCGGTAGTCAGCCTCGAACTGCTGGCGCAGGTAGCGGTTGATCTCGCTCACCGTCCAGCGGCGCGGCCCGGCGCCAAACAGCGGTAATTGATCCATGCGCGCTATGGTAATCCCTTGCAAGGCAGGAGTCAAACCCGGGGTATAATCTCGCAAATGACCGCGCGAATCGTGTGGCGGCTGACCCCGCTGGCTGCCGTGATATTGACCCTGGCCGCCTGCGCCGTGCTGGCCGGCCCCTCCCCCACCCCGGCTCCCGCCTCGGGGACCCCAACCCCCGGCCCGACCGGCGCCCCGACCGGGGCGACGCTTACCTCCACCCCGGACCGGGCCGCCGCCTCCCCGACCGGCGCCCCGGCGCCGCCCGGCCCGGGCGTCATCCGGTTGTGGCTGCCGGATCAGCTTGAGACCGATCCGGAGACCCCGGCCGGGGGAGCGCTGGCCCGGCGCCTGGCCGGCTTCGAGTTTCGTAACCAGGGCCTGACCGTGGAGCTGCGGTTGAAGCGCAGCACCGGGCGGGGCGGGCTGCTGGATTCGCTTTCGGCGGCGGCAGCAGCGGCCCCGGCCGCCCTGCCAGACATTGTAGCGCTCAACCAGAGCGACCTGGCGGCCGCAGCCAACAAAGGCCTGATCGCGCCCCTGGCCGGACAGCTTTCGGCCCCGGCCGAGCCGGACTACTTCCCGTTCGCGGTGGAACTCTCGGAAGTGGACGGGGTGCTTTATGGCCTGCCGTTTGCCGGCAATGCGCAGATGCTGGCCTACAATACGTTGTTGTATCCCTCCGCGCCGCTGGGCTGGACCGACGTGATCTCTGGCGCCGGGCCGTTTCTGTTCCCGGCCGGGGACCAGACCGCACTGTTCACCCTCGGCCAATATCTGGCATTGGACGGAGCGCTGCGCGACTCAAACGGGCAGCCTGCGCTGGATGCCGCGCTGCTGGCGCAGGTGCTGGAATTCTATCGCCAGGCATTGCAGAGCGGGGTGTTGCCGCTTTCGGCGCTGGATTATCCCGACGCTGCCGAAACGTGGCGCGCCTTTCGAGAAGCGCGGGCGGCCCTGGCGGTAGTATCGTTTTCCGACTATCTGGCTGACCGGGAGCGGGTGACCGCCACCGGCGTGACGCTGATCCCGGTGCGGGATGGCGCGGCCTTTGCCCTGGCCGGCGGCTGGTCGTGGGCGTTGGTCAGTGGCCGCCCGGAGGCCGGTCCGCCGGCGGAGCAGTTGCTGGATTGGCTGTTGGATCCGACATTTCTGGGAGAATGGACCGCGGCCATGCGCATGCTGCCGGCGCAGGCGGCAGCGCTGGATGGATGGCCGGCTGGCAGTCCCACCTCGTTCGCCCGCCAGCTTGGCCGGGCCGCGCGCCTGCGCCCCCCGGGGGAGGTGCTCAGCGTCTTCGGCCCGGTGCTGGAAGATGCGGTGCGCAACGTGCTGGGCGGCCAGCTCACGCCGCAGGCCGCAGCCATCAACGCCGCAGCACAGATCGGGAACCGGTGACCTGCCTCTGACCTGCCTCCCGCGACATGAACCCCCCGCGGTTTGACGATCATCGCGAGCATTTGCGCCTGATCCGCGCGGCGGCGCTGGCTGCCGCCGACCCCTACCGGGCGGTGCGGTCGCGACTGCGGCTGGTTGGCGACCAGTTGCTGGCCGGCGACCCGACCGGGGATGCGCTGGTCGCGCTCCCGCTGGAGCCGGGGCGCCAGGCCCTCGTGGCCGGGGCCGGCAAGGCCGGCGTAGCCATGGCCCGCGCCGTGGCGGAGGCGCTGGGGGAGCGGCTGACCGCCGGGGTGGTGGCCGCGCCGCACCTCCCGTCCATCGAAGATCGCGCTCGCGGGGCGCAAACCAGCGCCGCCAGCCCGGCGCTGGAACGCATCACGTTTATTTCCGGCGGCCATCCGCTGCCCACCGAAGGCAGTTTGCGGGCCGGCGCCGCCATCCGCAACTTGCTGGCGGGGACGCGACCGGGCGATGTAGTCATCGCGCCCATCTCCGGCGGCGGCTCGGCGCTGCTGGAATTGCCTCGCCCTGGCCTGACCCTGGATGACCTGCGGGCCGCCAACGATCTATTGCTGCGCAGCGGCGCCAGTGTGCAGGAGATCAACGTGCTGCGCCAGCGCCTGTCGCAAATCAAGGGCGGCGGGCTGGCGCGCATGGCTGCCCCGGCCACAGTCATCGGGCTGATTCTTTCCGACGTGGTGGGTGATCCGTTACCGCTGATCGCCTCCGGGCCGACGGTGGCCGCTCCCCCCGCCGATCCGCTGGAGATCGTGCACCGCTACCAGCTGGCCTCTCGTCTGCCGGCGCCGGTGCTGGCCTGCCTGCGCGAGATTCAGACCTCAAAGGTCTCTGAGACCTTTGAGGTCTACAACCGCGAGGTCCACAACCGCGAGGTCTACAACCTGCTGGTTGGCAGCAACGCGCTGGCGGCGCAGGCCGCCGGTCGGGAGGCCGGGCGGCTGGGGTTTCGGGTGCGGCTACAGGCCGCGCCGCTGGTGGGGGAGGCGCGGCCGGCCGGGGGCGCGGTCGGGGAGGCGGTGCGGGCGTGGCCGCGGGAGGGGCGACCCGCCGGGTCGCCCGTACCGGGCTGCCTGATCTGGGGCGGCGAGACCACGGTCACGGTCCGTGGCCAGGGGCGGGGCGGTCGCAATCAGGAGCTGGCGCTGGGGGCGGCGCTCGCCCTGCGCGGCGTGGCGCGGGTGGCAGTGATGGCCTTCGGCACGGACGGGGTAGACGGCCCCACCGACGCCGCCGGCGGAATCATCACCGGGGAGAGCGCGTCGCGCGGGGAGGCTCTGGGATTGTCAGCGCAGCGCGCCCTGGAGCAGAACGACGCTTATGGCTTTTTGCAGGCGCTGGGGGCGCTGCTGATCACCGGCCCCACCGGGACCAATGTGCAGGACCTGACGGTGGGGCTGGCGTACTGAGGAGACAATGACCATTCACTTCGGCACCGACGGCTGGCGAGCCGTCATTTCGGATACCTTCACCTTTCACAACCTGCGCTTGCTCTCGCAGGCCATCGCCGATGCGGTGGCTGCGCCGGACTGGCTGCGGGGCAACGGAGAATCCCCGACGATCAACCCGCGCCTGATGGTGGTGGGCTTCGATACGCGCTTCCTCTCGGACCGCTATGCGACCGACGTGGCGCGGGTGCTGGCGGCCAACGGGTTCGCGGTATACCTCACCCACGCCGACGCGCCCACCCCCTCGGTATCGTACGCCGTCAAGCATCTGGGGGCGGCGGGCGGGGTAATGATCACCGCCTCCCACAACGCGCCGCGCTACAACGGGGTGAAGCTAAAAGCCTCCTTTGGGGGCAGCGCGCTGCCGGAGCAGTGCCGCCGGGTGGAGATATATCTCAACGATAACGAGCAGCGCGCCCGCGGCCCGAACCAGATGGATTACGACCGGGCGTTGGCCGGCGGGCTGATCAAGCGTTTCAATCCCACCCCCGCCTATTACGACCATCTGCGCACGCTGATAGATTTCGACGTGATCGCCGGCAACCCGCAATACGTGGTGGTGGACTCGATGTACGGCTCCGGGCGGGGGCAGATCAAGGGGATTTTGCAGGGCACCGGCTGCGAGGTGTTTGAAATCCGCGGAGAAATGAATCCCGGCTTTGGCGGCGTGCACCCTGAGCCGATCGCCAGCAATCTGGGGGCGCTGGCCGGGGCAATTGCGACCGGCAAGGGCCATCTGGGCGTGGCTACCGACGGCGACGCCGATCGCACCGGCGCCATGGATGGGCGCGGCCAGTTTGTGGACCCGCACAAGATCATCGCGCTGGTGCTAAAGTATCTGGTGGAAAAGAAGGGCCAGCGCGGCACGGTGGTCAAGACTGTTTCCACCACGCGCATGCTCAACCGGCTGGCGGCGAAGTATGGGCTGGAGTGTTGCGAGACCCCGGTGGGTTTCAACCACATTGCCGACCTGATGCTGGCCAACGATGTGCTGATCGGCGGCGAGGAGTCGGGCGGCATCAGCGTGCGGGGCCACATCCCGGAGGGGGATGGGGTGTTGATGGGGCTGCTGTTGCTGGAGATGGTGTGCGCTTACGATGCGCCGCTGCACGAGCTGGTGGCAGAGCTGTTGAAGGAAGTGGGGCCGGCGGAATATGCCCGTTCCGATTTGCGCCTGGCGCGCCCGGTTGTAAAGGCTGAAGTTGTGCGGCGCCTGACCGACGACGCGCCCGGCCAGATCGGCGGGACGGCGGTGGCGCAGGTGGAGACCCGCGACGGAGTGAAGTACGTGATGGCCGATGATTCCTGGCTGCTGATTCGACCCTCCGGGACTGAGCCGGTTCTGCGGGTGTACGTGGAGGCGCGCGACGAGGGCATGCTGGCGGCGCTAATGGGGTATGGCAGGCAGGTAGCGGAGAGCGTGCGCTAGCCCGGGCGCTTAAACCGCGAAGACGCTCAGGGCGCGAAGGGATGTTTCCTTTCGCGCTCTTTGCGTCTTCGCGGTGAAGAGGGCGCTGCGCGGGCTAGCTGGCGCCGCTCAAGCGCAGGCGGCGCGCCACCACTACCACCGCTACCAGCAGCAGGCCGATGAGGATCATTCCCGGCAGGCCGCCGCCCTCGTCAAACAGGCCGGTCTGCGGCAGGGCAGTGGGTGTGGCCGTGCGCGGTGTGCCGGCCCCGCCGCCTCCGCCGCCGGTGGTGGGCGTGGCGGTGACGCCGCCGCCTCCCCCGAACAACGGGGTGGGAGTGGCCGAAGCCGGCGTGCCGGTGGGCGTGCTGGTGGGCCGGACAACCGGGGTATCGGTAGCAGTGGCCGACTCTGCGCCGCCGGCGCCCGGGGCCCTCACGGTGACGGGGACCACCACCGGCGTGAGGGTCGGCGTGGCGTTGGCCGCGACCTCGGTGGCGGTGAGGGCCATTGCCACCGCCGTGTTCTGGGCGTTGGTAGTGGCTATGGTTGCCTCTCGGCTGGCGCGGTTGCGCGGCACGATCAAAAAGGCGTACAGGGCAATAAAGAGCAGGCCAATAATAAACAGGCCGCCCAGCCCGGCCGCGGCGATCAGGAATGTGCGGTTGGTGGCTTCCTCCGGCGGCGGGGCTTCGCCGTTCTCCGGGGTTTCGTCAAGGGTGCCAAAGTCGTCCGTCATGGTTGGATTCTCCTCCTGCGAAAAGGGAACTCACACATCATGTCCCGCCGGGGCAGGTGTAGGGCAAGCTTAAACTTGCCCTGCTTTTTCAACTCGGTAAACCTTACTCCAAAATCTCAAGGTTGGCAAATGGCACAAGTACTGTGCCAATACCGGCCACCTCTACGTCTGCGGCCAGGGCGCGGGCACCGTTGGGCAGCAGGCGGCGATGGCGGTGAAGTGTGACCACCAGCCCCACCTCCCCCCTGTGGGGCGCGCGCAGCAGCCGTACCCGCTGGCCGGGCGCCAGCGCTTCGCCCTCCACCGGCAGGCCGGCGCCCGAAAGGCTGGAGGCGGCCAGCGGCAGGGGGATGATGACTTCCGGGCGACGCCCGCCGTAGCGGTCAGCCGGCCGGGCATCCAGCGAGACCTCTCGCCCGTTGTTGCCTTTGAGCAGCTCAAATGCCGGCGGGTTAATGCCGGTCCGCCCGGAGACGCCGCCGGGGCTGTGCGGATTAGCAAAACCGTCCAGCACCAGCACCGGGAAGGGCAACTTCAGGACAGCGTCGCGCAAGGGGGCGGCCAGCGTGCCCAGGATCAACCCACGCGGCTTGATCTCTGCGGCCACACGCAGGGCTGGCGCGTCGTAGCAGCCTCCCACTGCCAGTATGGCCCCGCGCAGACTGACATCCAGCGCCTCGCCGGTCAACTCGTCTTCGGCGCGTTCGTGGGGCACTCGCAATACGCCGAAATCCTGTTTGCCGTTGCCCCACACACCTTGAATCAGGGCGCCGGTCGTTTCGATGGTCACGCCCAGGCCGGCCTCAACGTTCACTACCAGCCCTGGCATGCCGGCCGGCAGTTCAAACGGCTCAACCGCTGCCTCCAGCAGGGCCTGCCCACCGCCAGCAGCCACAAGGCGACCGTCCACCGGGACGGTGAAGCGGCGGCGCATCAGCCCCACCGGCGAGGTGAGGGCATCGCCCGCGGTCAGCGACTCGCCCGGTTTGCGGATCAGCACCTGATCCGCGCGAGCGGCCGGCAGGCCCAAACTGCGGCCAAAATCCAGCAGCCGATGGTCGGGCGAGACCGAGGCGCGGGCGACCACGTCGGTGGCGGCCACGCGCTGGTTCATACGCGCCACCACTTCGCCCGGCACCGGCAGGCGCCGGTCCCGCCGGACGGTGACGAGGGGGACAACGTGGGTTTGCTGGGGGATGTACATGGGCGGAATGCGGAATGGGGAATGGGGAATGGGGAATGGGGAAGGCGGAAGGCGGAAGGCGGAAGGCGGAAGGCGGAAGGCGGAAGGCGGAAGGCGGAAGG
>CAYZNA010000134.1:5027-8870 GCA_964478665.1 uncultured Anaerolineales bacterium | reverse complement strand
CTGTGATCTTATCGAACTAAATCCCTTTCTGGCATGGTTCGCCATCGCCAAAGTGCGTAACTACTCCGACGCTGGCTGCGATGCTGCCCGGCAGCTCGCACAGCGATCCATTACGACCGCAGAACGGTTGAGTGACTCGGCCCGACTATGGGTGCCGGCCATACACAACGTTGAGCGCTGGTGGTCGCCGGAACGGCTGAGGACCCTGAGCCATATCTTCCACGCCATCCAGTTTCATCGCGGCGACGAATCCACTGCTGCTTTCGATCTGGTTCTGGTTGCCTTCTGCAGACTGCTGATCAATTGGTCCAATGCTGCGTTCAATCATCAGTCTATGTCATTCAAGGAAACCCAACCTGCGCTGTTTGATGCAAGCGAGCGGACACTAATGCTGGAGGCCTTTTCCAGTCAGGTCCAGGCGGTAACAGCGGCTGCTCAGGAACACGTGCCTGGGCACGTAAGGGTATTCATGGGCGACTCAAGGGATGTGAGCACCGTCACACACGAATCATACAACACGGTAATCACTTCACCCCCATACCCCAACCGCGTCAGTTATATTCGTGAACTGCGCCCGTACATGTACTGGCTTGGCTATCTCACTGACGGGCGCCAGGCGGGTGAATTGGACTGGCAGGCAATCGGCGGGACATGGGGCGTGGCCACAAGCCGGCTGCAGAAGTGGGAGCCAGATGGTCCGGTGATCCAGCACCCCGGTCTTGAGGAAGTAGTCGAGCGCATCGCCGATCCCAGCCCACTGTTGGCCAGCTATGTTCACAAGTACTTCGCAGACATTGCCTGCCACCTGCACAGCGTGAAATCGGTCCTGGCGCCCGGCGCGCACGTGTACTACATTGTTGGTAATTCTAAGTTCTACGATACTCTCGTCCCGGTTGAGCGCATCTATGCCAGCTTGCTCGGGCAGATGGGGTTCTGCAATATTCAGATCCAGACAGTGAGAAAACGGAATTCCAAGAAAGAACTGCTGGAGTTCTGTGTGCAGGCAACCAACTGCTGACCCTGAAATCTGCGCCCGATTGTCACCGGGATGAAACCGCTGCCACATGACTTTGCCCGCCGCACGCGCGAGCTGTATGGCGGGGCCGGCGCGACGTGGCTGGCCCGGCAGCCGGCCCTGGCCTGACCACTACAGCCCCGCCTTTACCGCCTCGGCTGCCGCGCGGGACATGCCCGGCACGGTCGCCAGTTGCTCCACGGTGGCAGCGCGGATGCCGTCGAGGTCCCCGAAGCGTTTGAGCAGCGCCTTGCGCCGGGCCGGGCCGATGCCGGCGATGGAATCCAGTTGCGAGGCCAGTCCCAGCCCGGCCCGCTGTGTGCGGTGCTGCGTCAGGGCGAAGCGATGGGCCTCGTCCCGCACCCGCTGCACCAGATACAGCCCCTGCGAGCGGCGCGGCAAAATCACCGGGTCCGGCTCTCCCGGCAGGAACAGCTCCTCGTGCTGCTTGGCCAGGCCGGCCACCGGCACCCCCCCTGACAAGTCAAACTCCTTCAGCACTTCCACTGCCATCCCGAGCTGGCCCTTGCCGCCGTCCACAATCAGCAAATCCGGCAGGCGCGCCCAGCTCTCATCCTTCTTCTGGCCGGGAACGCGCGGCGCCTCCGCCCCAATTCCCTCGCTTGCGCTCTCATCTCCCCTGCCCCCCTGCTCCGTTGCTCCCTTGCTCTCTTTCCAGCGGCGAAAGCGGCGGGTGAGCACCTCACGCATGCTGGCGAAGTCGTCCTGGCCCTGCACAGTCTTGATGGTGAATTTGCGGTAGTCGCTCTTGCGGGGCCGGCCCTGCTCAAACACCACCATACTGGCCGCAGCGGCAGTGCCCTGGGTGTTCGAGATGTCATAACACTCGATGCGGTTGGGCGGGGCCGGCAGGCTGAGCGCCTGCTGCAGCTCGGCCAGGGCCGCCGTCTGCTTGTTGGTGTCTGCCTCCCACTGAGCGCGCAGGGTGGCGAGGGTGTCGGCCGCGTTCTCGGCCGCCATCTGCACCAACTCGCGTTTGGCGCCCCGGCGCGGTACTTTAAGCTGTACCTTGTTGCCGCGTTTGGTGTGCAGCCATTCTTCGATCACCTGCGCTTCGTTCACGTGCTCGGGCAGCAGCACCTGCGGCGGCACATACGCCGCCTCGTCGTAGAACTGCTTCACAAACTGGGTGACAATCTCCGCGCCGGCCTCGTCCTGTGTCCCTTCCAGCACGAAATACTCCCGCCCGATCAGCTTGCCGGCGCGGATGAAGAACACCTGCACGCAGGCGTCGCCGTCCGCCCGGGCGAAGGCAATCACATCCTGATCTATCTTCTCGGTGGAAATCACCTTCTGCCGCTCCACCACCCGCTCAATCGCAGTGAGTTGATCGCGGATGGCGGCCGCCTTCTCAAAGCGCAGCTCCTCGGCCGCGGCCTCCATTTCCCCCCGCAGCCGCGCCACCACCGGCTCGGTCTTGCCCTGCAAAAAGCTGCACAGATCGTCAACCATCTGCCGGTACTCGTCCCGGCCAGCGGCGCCGATGCACGGCCCAACGCACAGCTTGATGTCGTAATACAGGCAGGCGCGCGGATCGCGGCCGGTGATCACCCGGTCGCAGCTCAGATAGCCGAAGATCTTGCGCAACACGTCCAGCGTCTGGTGCACCGCCCACACCGAGGTGTACGGCCCGAAGTAGCGCGCGCCATCTTTCAAGTTCAACTGGCGGGTCACGGTCACTCTGGGGAAGGGGTCGGCGTAATGCACCTTGATGTACGGATAGCGCTTGTCGTCCTTCATGCGCACGTTGTAGTGCGGCCGGTGCTTCTTGATCAGCGTCATCTCAAGGATGAGCGCCTCCAGCTCCGAGCCGACCACAATCCATTCCACGTCGGCGATGCGTTTCACCAGCTCCACCGTGCGCGGGTTCTCCACCGAGGCGTGGAAATACGAGCGCACCCGGCTGCGCAAATTGACCGCCTTGCCCACGTAAATCACCTGCCCGCGCTCGTTCTTGAATAAATAGCAACCGGGCCGCGTGGGCGTGGTATCCAGTTTGACCTGCAATCCGTTCGGGATGCTCATTTCAGCGCCGATTATAGACCGTTTTGCGACCCTGGCACAAAACTTGCTCGCTTCCCTGGCGCCCACTCAGGAGGAATCACAACATGCCCGGAAAACTCTCCCTCGTGCTCGGCGGCGCCTCGCCCGCCGCCTTCGATTTCCTGCGGCGCGTCCAGCCGCCGGTCATCAAAGTAGTCAACGATTTCAGCTTTGTGAACGAAATCAAAGCCATCTCGCCCGGCACGCGCATCATTGGCCGCCTCTCCACCGGGGCCGGCCCGCAGCCGGCCCCCGGCGACGGCGACCCCGGCCAGCGCGCCCGAGAATTCTTCGAGTCCGGGCAGGAAACCTACCGGAATAACCCCCGGGTAGACTACTGGGAGGGCTGGCACGAGCCGGAGGTCGAAACCCCGGAGCAAATGGACTGGTACGCTGCCTTCGAAGCCGAGCGGACCGCGCTGCTGGCCGGCATCGGACTCAAAGCCTGCCTGGGCAACTTTGCCACCGCCTCGCCGGAGGAGCTGCAGGTCTGGACGCACTTCACCCCCGCCCTGAAAGAGGGCAAAAAGCACGGCGCCATCATCGGGCTGCACGAGTACTCCGCCCCGCGCATGGATTCCTTCTTTGGCAAGAACCAGCTCAACCCGGCCGAAGACGAGGGCGACACCGGCTGGACCACCTGTCGCTACCGCAAGATCTACCGGGATTATCTGATCCCGGCCCGGCTGCCCCTGCCGCTGGCGATCACCGAACCCGGCATTCACGCGCGCGTGCTCACCGGGCGCCGCACCCCTCCCGGCGCC
>CAYZNA010000134.1:4635-5017 GCA_964478665.1 uncultured Anaerolineales bacterium | reverse complement strand
GGCTGTTCGGCGCGTGGTGGCTGCAAAACGGCGGCCTGGCCAACCCGGCCCAGGAGTATTTGCGCCAGTTGCAGTGGTACGATTCCCGCCTGCTCGAGGACCAGTTCGTGTGGGGGGCGACCGTCTTCCAGAGCGGCTCCAGCCGGGATAGCTATAGCCTGGATGGCGACATGATCGGCCCCCTGGCCGACTACTGCGCCGCCGCCTCGGGAAAGCTGATCCCCGTCCCCCAGCATTCCCTGGCGCGGGGGCCGGTTCCCGCGACCCGGACCCGTGCCCCCCACTCCCCACCCCTGCCCCGCACCCCGCCGCCCGCCGCCCCCGACGACCCGCTGCAGACACGCTGGTCCCCGGCCCCGCCCCAGCCCCCGATACCTTCCGC
>CAYZNA010000134.1:0-4625 GCA_964478665.1 uncultured Anaerolineales bacterium | reverse complement strand
CACCTTCGTGCTGCTGCCACCGGAGGCCTCCCTGGAACTGGTACAGGCGGCGGCCGGTCACTACCACCCGCTGCGCCCCACCCTGGGCTTTGAGCCGGACGAGGTGTGCGGGCATGACCACGGCCAGCAGAGGGTGATCGCGGTGGACCCCCATCGCTGGCCGGGCGACTTGCAGCAATGGTTCGCCAGCAACCGCCCCGGCGTGGCATTTGAAACCATCTCCAGCACGGCCCTGTTTGCCCGCACGCGCGTCCGCCCATAGAACTGCACACGGTCACGGGGATGCCCGCGCTACCTGCGCCGCCCGTAGTCGGGGCATCCCCGTGCCCCGACATCTCCATCTTCCCTTCAACCTGCCCCGGTTCTGCGCTACAATCGGAATGTAGAGTTAGAGTTGGAGTGGCGCCACTCTAACTCTAACTCTAACTCGGCATGGTTCAAGAGAGCTTTACCAATTGACCCATAGGCCGCACCTGTGGCAGAATCGGGTTGAACAAACCTATCGCACGGGGAGGCGACCTATGAGCGCAAGACGCGATGATATACCCGCCGCGGTTCGATTGCAAATTGCGGAGGCCATGCTGGCCCCTCACCGCGTCCGGGGCGAGGCCAGCCAGCTAGCGCGCGAACACGGTGTGTCGCGGCCAACCGTCTACGCCATCAGCGCCAGGGCCAGAGCGCTCCTGTTGAACGGGTTGGCGCCCGGCCGGCACGGGCCGCAGCCTACGGAGAGAGTGATTCGGGTGGACCGCAACCGCCTGCTGCGGAGCACCCTGGCCTTGACGGAGGTCGGCGTGAGCCAACGCGACATACTGGGCTGTCTGGATGAGATGCTGGACACGACCGTCTCGCCGGGTTGGGTGAATGGCCAGCTGGCCGAGTTGGAAAACCAGGCCGAGCAGGTCAATCAGAGTTGGCGTCCTGCGGTGGGCGAGGGGCTGGCCGGGGATGAACTGTTTGCCAACGGGCAGCCGCACTTGTTAGTGGTGGGTAATGACTCGCTGTACGTCTACGCCCTGACCCGGCAACCCCAACGCGACGGGGACACCCGGGGCTGCATCATGTTGGAGTTGCCCCCCGGCCCGCAGTTTGCCAGTGACGGGGGCACCGGCCTGGCGGCGGGCCTGGCTGAAGCGGGACTGGACAACCAGCAACTGGATTGGGATCATCTCTCCAATCTCCACTCTCCAATCTCCTACCTCCCGACACCCGGAGTCCACCATGAAACTCGCCATCACCGGCAAAGGCGGCGTGGGCAAGACCACTATCGCCGCCCTGCTGGCCCACCACTACGCCCGGCAGGGGCGCCCGGTGCTCGCCATTGACGCCGACCCCTCCCCCTGCCTCAGCGCCGCCCTCGGCTTCCCCCCCGACCTCACCGCCTCCCTGCGCCCCATCGCCGAGATGGAGGAACTGATCTACGAGGGCACCGGGGCGCAGCCGGGAACCACCGGCGGCTACTTCAAACTCAACCCGCGCGTGGACGACCTGCCGGACCGCTTCGCCGCCGGGCAGGGCGGCATCAAACTGCTGCAACTGGGCGCGGTGAAAGCCGGCGGCTCCGGCTGCATCTGCCCGGAAAGCGCCCTGCTCAAGACCCTCGTCACCCACATCCTGCTGCGCCGGAACGAGGTAGTCATCCTGGATATGTACGCGGGAGTGGAGCATCTGGGCCGCGCCACCGCTGACTCGGTGGACGCCATGATGGCCGTGGTGGAGCCGGGCGCGCGCAGCCTCGCCACCGCGCAGCAAATCCGGCGCATGGCCGCCGACATCGGCATCCGGCGCGTGTATCTCGTGGGCAACAAAGTGCGCGGCCCGGAAGACGAGGAATACGTGCGGGCCGCCGGGGACGGCCTGCCTCTACTGGGCGTTTTTCCCTATTCCCCCGCCGCCATCCACGCCGACCAGTCCGGGCAATCGTTGTACGACGCCGACCCGCAGGCTGCCCGGCGGGCGGGGGAGGTGGCGGCCCGGATCGAAGCCCTGCTCGAAGCCACACTGGACTGAGACAAATGGAAGTCAGCAGTATCCGCCCTTCCTGTGCGGCCCACTCCAGCACAGTCGGGTCGTGCGCGCCCGAAAGCCCGGTATCCTGGAGGCGAATGACATCAAGGTCGGGCTTCCGGCGCAGCAGTCCGCGCACAATGTCGTTGTTGAAGTTCTCGTCGGCGGCGAACCGGAGCATAATTATCGGAGGTAGTTTCGCCGCGCCAACAGCCGGTCACGAATACCGGAGGGGTCAAAGCGAGCCTCGTTCTGCTGGCGCACCTTGCGGGCCTGCTGCCGCCGCCGCCGGAGATAAGCCTCTACCTCCGAACTTCGCCGCAGATAATAGGAGATCACCAGGTACACATCAGCGAGGTGTAGAGACGGGTACTGCTGCGTGATCTCCTCGGCGGTGGCGCCGTCTTCAAATGCGGCGATCACCGTGTCCAGAGTCACGCGAGTGGCGCCCACCCGCACAACACCGTCGGCGTCCGTCGCCAGCGGCATCGGCTCGGTGACAATCGGCAGAGTCACTACATCGGCATCCATGCCCACTATTGTAGCGTATTTTGAACTATCCGGCCCATGAACGCCCCCGCTGACCTCTCCCGAAACAGCGCCCGACTCATCCACATGCGCTGGCTGGTCCCGCTGGCCGTCTCGGCAGTGTGCGAAACCTACCGTTTGCTCACTGTCCCCGCATCATAGTTGGCTATCCAGATGTTCACACCGTCAAACGCAATTCCGCGTGGGCCAGAACCAACTTGGAAGCTCCGGCCGCCGGCTATATTCACGCCGATCCCATAGACAACGACCTTAACTGCAGACTGGCCGGCAGAGCCGACCCACATGTTGAGCCTGTCGTAGGCAATACCGGTCGGACCAGCGGGGCCGCTGAACTGGATAGTTTTGACGGGGCTGGTCAGACTAGAACTCATGACCGTCACGCTGTTGCCAGTGTTGTTTGTGACCCACATGTAGGTTCCGTCAAATGCAAGACTGTGGGGTCCGGCACCTACAGCGTAGGTTCGAACAAGACTACCATCACTGGCCTGCAGCAGGCTGACCGTGGCGTCGTCGTGATTCGCGATCCACACGTAAGTGCCATCGTACGCAACGCCGTACGGTCCCGCTCCCACGGCGGGTGTCATGACATTGAAACCATCACTGACTCGTAGCACACTGGCGGTTCCGTCGTTGCTGTTAGTCACCCACATATTCTGACCATCGAATGCAATTCCGCGAGGACCTGATCCAACCGGGTATGTGGCAACCGTATTGCCATCCTTGGCCTTTAGCACGCTGACCGTGTCGCTGCCCGAGTTGACCACCCACATGTTCCGACCATCAAAAGCAATGGCAGTAGGAGTGATTCCGACCGTGGCTGTGATGAGCGGAGTCCCGTCACTCAGGTGCAAGGCTGTGACATTCCCGTCATTGCTGTTAGTCACCCAGATCTTCTGGCCGTCGAAGGCGACGCCAGTCGGACCCGAGCCGACTGCGAAGTCGCCACGCAGCCCACAGGGATGTGCGTTCCAGCGTAAAAGTGCGATGCACATCAGGTTCTGCGTGCTGTGTCGTCATTTGTTTCCGGTGCGGGCGCAGCCGGTGTGGCAGGGTGTTATAATTCGTCGGAGAGGAAATATGCCATGAGCGATATGGTTATGTCGGTGAAATTGACCGAGAACGGCGAGATTCCGCTGCCGAAGGAACTGCGGCTGGCTCTGGGGTTGCTGCCCCGCCAGGCACTCCGCTTGCGCCGGCTCGAAAACCGGATCGTGGTTGAAAAGGAGCAAATAGCACCGGAGTCGCTGCGGGAACAAGCCGTAAAGAATGGCCGGCTGGAGCGGTTTCTGGCGCTGCGCGGCGCTCTGGCTGACGACACGGCATTCGACCGGGCTATCGAGTTTCTTGAAAGAGCATGGCAAGCGTGGACTCCCCCCGTCTCTGCATAGACACTTCGCCGCTCATCGCCTTTCTGAAAGGGCGCGAGCCGGGAGCCTCAGCCGTCGAGCGGGCAGTCCGAGAGTTTGACTGTTCCGTGACCGCCGTGACAGTGTACGAACTGCTCTTCGGCATGACCCGCGCCCGGAAGTCCATCGGCGAGGAAGCCCTGCTGGAACCGATGAGTGTTCTGCCGCTCGATGAGGCTGCGGCCCGGCAGGCAGCCCGATTACACGATGAGCTGATTCGCAGTAACCAGGATATTGGCGTCAAGGACGTGTTGATTGCTGCGGTTTGCCTTATGCACGATGTGCCGCTACTGACCCTCAACGAGGGCCACTTTTCCCGCGTGCAGGGATTGACCGTTATTGGTCCGGCTGCGCTGCTCGCTTCGTGAACCCGCGCCGCCACTCACGCCCTCAATCCTCCCCTCCACCTCCCTCCGCGCCGCCGCCAACAGCCGCTGCGTCCGTGCGCCCTTTCGCGCCTTTGGTACAGGGCAAACCTGCTTTGCCTTCTCCTGCCATCCTGACTATACTTGCCGGCAAAACCCACAAGGGGGCATCCATGAACTATCTGCAACCGGAAGACGACGGCCTGCCCATGCGGCCTGCCGGCCCGTGGGCAGCCGAGAAGTTAGACTCAGTAGATGAAGATTCATGGATCTAACGGGACTGCTTGGGCCTGGATCT
>CAYZNA010000133.1:0-8881 GCA_964478665.1 uncultured Anaerolineales bacterium | reverse complement strand
GTCCAGCACGACGCTGGTCGAGCCGGGGTGGCCGCCAGCAGGGAGACAGGCGGTCCTCTCTGCGGTGAGGGCGGGCCAGTCTCACCTACCGGAGGTGAGGATTGACGCGGCAAGTTCGTGGCTGAAATCAGGGGTTTCGTTTATCCCCGGTTTTTTCGAGAAGTGGGCGCCAATCTCCGCCCATTGCGCCACTGGCCGGACGTGGACCCGCGCCGGGGGCGCGGGGGGGCAGAGGGGCAGGGAGCGGGGGAGCAGGGGGGCGGGACATTGGCCGGGGGCGCGGTCCGGCCTTCCCGGCCGGGAGTGGATTTCCCATGGTTCGGGCGCGGGCTTCCCCGCGTGGGGCGCGGAGGGCGCGCGAATTCAGCATCCCGTTGGCGGGCGGGCACTCCATAATCAAAATCCGGCATTTTGCGGCGTTCGAGGGGTGCGCCCAGGGTTTGTTCGATGCTGCGGATCAGGGGGGCGTCATCAGGGGTGACGAGGGTGAAGGCATCGCCGGTTTTGGCGGCGCGGCCGGTGCGCCCGATGCGGTGGGTGTAGGCGTCTACGGTGTCAGGGATGTCATAGTTGATGACGTGCGAGATGCTGGCCACGTCAATCCCGCGCGCGGCGATGTCGGTGGCGACGAGAATGTGGTGTTCGCCTTTGCGGAAACCGTCGAGGGCGGCCTGACGGCGGTTTGGGAGAGGTTGCCCTGGAGGGAGGCGGCGAAGTACCCGGCTTTGTTGAGCTGTTCGGCGACGCGTTTGGCGCGGTGTTTGGTGCGGGTGAACACGAGGACGGATTCGGTGTCGGTAAGCGCGGCAAGTTGCCGCAGAAGTTCCACCAGCAGGGGGGTTTTGAGATGCTGGCTAACGGGGTAGAGGGCGTGGGAGACGGTTTCGGCGGGGGCGCCGCGGTCTACCTGGAGGGTGACGGGGCGGTGCATGATGTCATGGGCAAGGTAGCGGACTTCCTCCGGCATGGTGGCGGAGAAGAGCAGGGTTTGTCGTTGGGCGGGGAGGTGTTTGAGGATGCGGCGGATGTCGGGGAGGAAGCCCATGTCAAACAGCCGGTCAGCTTCGTCAATGACAAGCACCTCCAGACGGGCCAGACGGATGTTGCCCTGGTTGATGTGGTCGAGCAGGCGTCCGGGACAGGCGACGACGATGTCTACGCCCGCGCGCAGTCTGGCGCTCTGGGGGGAGAGGCCGACGCCCCCGTAGACAGTCATGCTGCGGAGATGGGTGTGCCGTCCGAGTTCGCGAATGGCCTGGTGGATCTGCTCGGCGAGTTCGCGGGTGGGGGCGATAATCAGGGCGCGGAGTTGTCCGCGCGGGCCATCGAGCAGGCGTTGGAGGATCGGTAAAACGAACGCGGCGGTTTTGCCGGTTCCGGTCTGGGCGAGGCCCATCACGTCGCGCCCCTGGTGGATACCTGGGATAGCTTGAAGCTGGATGGGAGTTGGGGCAGTGTACCCCAGGTCTTTGACCCCGGCGAGGACGCGCGGGTGCAGATCGAACGATTCGAAGTTCACTGAGTGTCCTTTTTGGCGTAGATAAGCCAAGTCGCACGCTCAGCAAATCAGTTGGTTTATAAGAGGGGGGATTGTATCACAGAGAGGGAGACCGGGCTTTGAATTGACCGTCCTCAAGAATCAAAAGATCGTAGCCGTCAGGCCGAAGCCTGAATACTACGATCTCTTAAGCGTCACTGGCGGGGATGACGGGATTCGAACCCGCGGTCTCGGCCTTGACAGGGCCGCATGTTAACCGCTACACCACACCCCCGAACGCCGGGAAGTTTACCATGCGGGACCAGGCCCGTCAAGGAAAAATCCGCCTCAGCCCGGACGGCGCCGGATGCCGGGCCGCAGCAGGCCCGACTTGTGTAGCCCCACCACCAATCCCGTCAAACTCAACACGTACAACAGCACGCGCATGCTAAACAGGGCAATGCCGGCCAGATAGGCCAGCGCCCCCAGCCCGGCCACGCCGAACAGTAGCCGCCGCTCGTGCGGATCGGCCGGCAGGGCCAGCCGCAGCCGCTCAGGGGGGCGCAGCGCCGGTACCCTTACCCCGGAGGCCGGCAGGCGCCTCAGCAAGCCGGCCTTCAACTCGCTCACAAACGCGGCCGGCGGCTCCAGGGACGGCAGGGCCAGCCGCAGCCGCCGGCCCAGAGCCAACAATTCACCCACCAGCGCCTCGCGCCCGAAAACTTCCACCATTTCGCCGGTGGGATCAAGGTCGCGCTGCAGTTGCGCGGCCTGTTCGTCCAGCAGTTGAATCAGCACCTTCTCCTTCATTTCACACTCTCCGGCTGTTCAATCAATTCCTGCCGCAGCGTCAGCAGCGTGCGATGATACAGGCTCTTAATGGCGCCTTCGCTGCGCCCCATCACCTGGCCAATCTCGGCGTTGGGCATGCCTTCCACAAACTTCAGCAGAATCAACTGCTGCCGCTCCGCGGGCAATCGCCGCAGCGCAGCCAGCAGCCGGCTGCGCTCCTCTACCTGCGCGGCGAGCCCCTCGGGCGTGTCCGGCGAAACGGTATCAGCGAGGTGATCCTCCAGCGGCGCCTCGCGCCGGCGAGATTGGTCGCGGTGCCAGTTCGCCACCAGATTATGGGCAATGCGGTACAGCCAGGCGGAGAACGGCAGCCCCTTGTCGGTATACCCCGGCAGGTGCTTGATCGCCCGCTGGAACACGCGCGCCGTCAAATCCTCGGCGTCGCTCGCACTGCCCGTGCGATAGTAGATGTAGTTATAAATGCGCTTGACGTAACGCTCGTACAGCTCGCCAAGCGCCTGAGCATCGGTCTTCGCCCGCTCGACCAGCCGGGCTTCCTCCGCGCGATTGAACACCGAGCGCCTCTCCTGTGGCCGCGGTGTTACCGTGCTTAACACCGCTGCGCCGATTGGGTTGCTGGCGGTAGTCCCTTCGGGCCATTCGCCACAGGGACAAGTATACAGGATTGTCGGCCCCAGCCGGGAACCCGCACGTGAACCGCTTTCCCCCTCCCCCCTGCCCTCACCCCGCTCCCCGCACCTCAACCCCGCCGGGCCGCCAGATAATCGCTATAGCCGCCGGCGTACTCAGCCAGCCGGCCGTCTTCCAGTTCCACAATGCGATTCACCACGCCATCCAGAAAGTAACGGTCGTGAGAGATCACCAGCACCGTGCCCTCGAACTCCGTAAGGGCGGCCTCCAGCACCTCCGCCGAGGCGATGTCCAGGTTGTTGGTCGGCTCGTCCAGCAGCAGAAAGTTGGCCCCGGAAAGCACCAGCAGCGCCAACTGCAGGCGACTGCGCTCACCGCCGGAGAGCTGCCCGATCTTCTGCGAGCACTGGCGATACGAAAACAGATAGCGGTTGAGAAAGGCCACCGCGCTCTGCTCGGAGAGCGGGCGCGCCAGCCGCACCGCCTCCAGCGGCGTTTGCTCAAAGTTCAGCGTCTCGTGCTCCTGGGCGTAATACCCCGGCTTCACGCCGGGACCGATCTTCACCTCGCCCGCGTCCGGCGCTTCCTCCCCCAGGATGGCCCGCAGCAACACCGACTTGCCGGCCCCGTTAGCGCCGATCAGCCCCACCCGCTCGCCGTGCCGCACCAGCAGATTCACCTCCCGCAACGGCCGGCCGTCGTCGCCGAACGACTTGCGCACCCCCACTACTTCCAGCACCTTGTTCGAGCCGCGCCAGCCGCTCAGCGCCAGATCCATCCGTCGCCGCTCCAACACCGGTCGCTCCCGCCGGTCCATGCGCGCCAGGCGAGTCTCCATCGCCCGCACCCGGCTGGCGAACTTGTCGCTCACCTGTACCCACTGCGCGTAACGCTTGAGCGCCCGTTCCATCCGGGTAATCTCGCGCTGCTGAATCTGGTACAACTCCTCCTGCCGGGCCAGACGCTGCTCCTTGTCCACCACGTAACCGGTATAGTCCCCGGCAAAGGTCGTCAACCGGCCATCCTCGATTTCCGCGATGTGCGTCGCCACTGCGTCCAGCATGTAACGGTCGTGCGAGACAAGCACTACCGCGCCGGGATAGTCGCGGATGAAGCGCTCCAGCCAGACTTTACCCGGCAGGTCCAGGTGATTGTCCGGCTCGTCCAGCAGCAGCACGTCTGGCCGGGCGAGCAACAGTCGCGCCAGCCCGACCAGCTTCTTCTGCCCCCCGCTGAGTTGAGCCGGCAGCTTGTCGAAGTCCCCCTGGCCGAGGCCCAGCCCCAGCAGCGTCTCCCGCACCCGGCCGGGATAGGTTTCCCCGCCCAGCGCGGTGAACTCCTCCAGCGCCGCCTGCTGCGCCGCCAGGGCGCGGGCCAGCGCCCGCGAATCGCCATACACCGCCGGGTCGCCCAGGCGGGCAGCGATCCCCTCCAGCTCGGCCTCCAGCGCGGCCACGCGCGGCTCCCCGGCCAGCGCGGCCTGCAGCGCGGACTGGCCCGGGTCCAGGTCCGGGTCCTGGGCGAGGTACCCTACCGAGACGCCCCTGGCCCGCACCACCGCCCCGCCCGGCTCCGGGGTGTACTCGCCCATAATCAGTTTGAGCAGGGAGGACTGGCCGGCGCCGTTCGGCCCGATCAAGCCGATGCGCTGATCGTGTTGAATCTCCCAGTACAGGTCGTGGAAAATGGGCCGCCCGCCCAGCACCAGCGACACATTGGACAAACCGACGGCGATCATGACGCGCGCTCCTGCTCACCGGGCCGGCCCAATCGGCTCCAATTCATGCGCCAGGCGCCGGGGCTGCGCCACCCCTGGCCCCCGAAGGGTGTTATACTGGTCGCACGCCATCGCCAGCCGCCCCACCGGGAGAGCACATGACCGAGAAGAACATCGTAGCAATGCACGTTTGTGAGGGTCAGATCGAGGCCAACATCTTCAAGAGCCTGCTGGAGGCTCATGGCATCGCCACCCTGCTCTCGCAAGAGGCAGCAGGGATGGTATACGGCCTCGGGGTGGGCGACCTGGGCCGGGTGGAGATCTACGTGGCGGAAGCCCAGGCTGTGGAAGCCCGCGCGCTGCTGGAGGCCTACTTCAGCGGCGAGCTGGAGACCGCCGGCGACGAAGACTTGCCGCTCGCCGACGAGTGATCACTGGTGGCTGGCTGCCGGCTACGGAAACCCCACCTCGGTCCACTGCACCGGGTCCACCGGCACGCCGCCCACCCAGACCTCCCAGTGCAGGTGGGGGCCGGTCACCCGTCCGGTCTCGCCCACCAGCCCGATCTGCTCCCCGGTCTGCACCTTCTGCCCCACCGCCACCTGAATCTCCGATTGGTGCCAGTAGCCGGAATACACGCCCCAGCCGTGGTCAATGATGGTGGCGTTGCCGCGCACGACCAGCGGCCCGGCGAACACCACCACCCCCGGCGCCGGGGCAAAGATAGGCGTGCCGGCGCCGCTGAAGTAGTCCGCGCCGGAGTGAAAGCTGTCGTACGGGCCGCCGTTGTACGAGCGCCGCGAGCCGAAGAAAGACACAATCCGGCCGGTGGAGGGCGGCTGGAAAAGCCCCTCCCAATAGCGGGCCGGCGTGGCCGGGCCGACGATGCCCACAACCTGCTCGTACTCCGGGTTGACCACCGCCGGGTCAATTACGCCCGGGTCCACCGCCAGCGGCGGATCGTAGCCGTAGCCGCCCGCCTGCAAGAGCAGCAATTGCTCGAAGGATATATCAGGGCCACCCGGTGCCCGGACCGAGAGCTGTAGCAGATAGGGGCCTGGCTCGGCCAGCGCGCCCAGTCCCTGCAGCGCGATCTGTTCCTCCCCCTGGGCGTTGAAGTGCAGCGCGTGCTCCCCCAGCCGGCCGCTCACCTGCGCCGGCCCGGTCAGGCGCAGCCGGACGGAAACCGCCCTGCCCTGCACAATGGGCAGCGGCGCCAGTTGCAGCCCGGCCATTGGCTCCGGCAGGGTGGTGAGCGGACGCTCGCCTCCGGGGAAGGCAAGCGGCTGGCCGGGCAGCCACGCGCCAGGCAGGGCATTGAGCAGGCGCAAGACCCACGGGTTTGCCCCGGCGGCCGCGGCCGCGCCCAGCAGCGTCCCCCCGGCGCGGCCGGCCAGCACGCGCCCGGTGGCGGCCGCCAGCGCCCCGTCGCCGCCCTGCGGGAAAACCACCGATTGGCCGACGAGCATGCGCGCCGGATTGAGCACGCGGTTGAAACGCACCAGCGCCGCCCGGGACATCCCATAGCGCAGCGCGAGGCTGTCCAACGTCTCGCCCGGGGCCAGCTCGTGCGCGGTCAGCAGGCCGCTCAGGCCCTCGTAGCCGGGGATTACCAGCCGCTGCCCGACCGAAATCGCGGCGGCGTTCTCGATATGGTTGGCCTGTTGCAGCGCGTCCACGCTGGTGCCAAAGCGCCCGGCGATGCCGTACAGAGTATCGCCGCTCTGAACGACGTACTCCGGGCCGGTCCCCTCCTGGGCATGGGCCGCCCCCCCTGCCCCCCGATTCTGGGGGAAGCGGGGGGACAACAGGCTCAGGGCCAGCAGCGCCAGCAGCGCCAGGCTACGGCAGGTCTTCAAAATCCACTCCGTCTCCGGGTTTCAACCTCTGCAGCAGGGCCGGCGCGGCCTCCAGCACGTAGCGAGCCGGCCGGCGGGGCAGGTACGCCGGGCGCCAGGCGCGCGCCAGGGCGGTATCGGCCACCCGCCCCTCGCCGGTCAGCCAGACGGCTGCGATATCAAACCTCATGAACAGCATGTGGATAGCGGTCCCCGTCCGGCTCTCGCCCTTCTCCACCAGCAGCAGGCCCTCCCCCGGCGCCAGCGAGCGCCGGAAGGTCAGCCCGCGCAACTTGCACCAGAAGGAATCGCACACCTGCACCCGGGCCAGCAGCACCTCGCCCGTGGCCCGGCGACGCAGGCGAAGGTAGCGCGCGCTCAAGGGATGATCAGCGTTTGCCCCACATAAATCGTGCTGCTACTCAGCTTGTTGGCGGCGGTCAGCGCGGCGATAGTGGTACCGTAGCGGTTGGCGATGCTGTTCAGCGAGTCGCCGGCGCGCACGGTGTACACCACCAGCGGGGGCAGCTTCGTGGCCTCCGGGGGCAGGTTGAGCACCAGCCCGATCCACAGTTTGTCCGGGTGGACGGTGGGATTGACCTGTTCCATGCGCGCCAGCGAGGCGCCGAAGCGGGCCGCGAGCCTGGCCAGGGTATCGCCCTTGCGCACGGCATACAGCGCGGCCCTGCCGCCGGCGGGCGGGGCGCCGGGGGTAGGGGCGGGCGCCGGGGCGCCTCCCGGCAGTTTGAGCACCTGCCCCACGTAAATGCGATTGGGGTCGGACAGGCCGTTGAGCGAGGCCAGGGTCTGCCAGGTGGTGCCGTAGCGGGCAGCGATGCGATTGAGGGTGTCGCCCGGCTGCACCATGTAGGTAGCGGGCGATGCGCCCGGCTGCGGCGTGGCGGTGGGCGTCACGCCGCCAGCGACGGCCTCCAGCGAGGCGTCGTCCCAATATACGTCGTTGTGCTTTACCGCCCATCGCACCGAGGAATACACAAACACGGTGACAGTCGAGGCGGAGGCCGTGGCTCCCACTGAGAGCAGCGACCACCTGTCGTAACTCTCCACCGGCGCCGACCAGATCACGCCGGCCGCAGCCGGGTTGGTCCCACCGGAGGGGTCAATGCCCACCCGCACCGTGACCAGCCCGCTGGAAGTGCTGACTGTGGGGTCGTCTTTGCTGGAGCTCCACACCTGGGCATAGGCCGAAAAGCGCAGGCTCGCCCCCTTGTTGACCGGCACCTGCTGGTACAGCCCGGCCTGGTGGGTGCTGTAGGTGTTGAAGTACTGCTGCGCGCAGCAGCCGCTGTGCACCCGGTTGGCGAACCCGGCCGCGTTCTTGTACTCCGGGCGGCGATAGGTGGCCGGGTCGAAGCCGGGCGGCGCCGGGTTGGCGTACCACGGGGTCCACCCCTGGCTGACCTGAAACTCGCGGATACCGCCCCACGTGCTGTACGGTCCCTCAAAGCCGGGATTGACCAGCAGATTGGTCCCGGCGGCCGCCGGCGAGACGCCCGCCCCGGGGGCAGCCGCCAGCAGCCCCAGCAGAGCCAGTCCGCACAACCCGCGCCAGAATAGTTGAGAAGCTCGTTTTCGACTCATCGTTGCCCGCCTTTCCTGCACCCGAGACCGCTGACGATATGCCACTGCTCTCCGCCGCTCCCCCGGCGGGACACGACCGGGGCGCGGGGAAGTATGCAAGGGTCGTGCCAGTGCAGCCGGCAAGGCCGGGGTCGCACAAGCAAAACGGGGCGGCTGCCAGCCACCCCGGGCAGGGACCGGGCCGGGGGGCCTACGCGCGCCCGAGGATCTTTTCCACGCTCTCCAGCAGCTCTTGCGGGCCGAACGGCTTGGTAATGTAGTCGTCCACCTTGGCGATGTGCAAGCCAAGCACCTTATCTATGCTCTGGGCTTTGGCCGTCACCACGATCACCGGGATGCGCCGACTGTCATCGCTGGCCTTCATTTGCTGGTAGACTTCCCAGCCGTCCATGTCCGGCATCATCAGGTCCAGCAGCACCAGATGCGGCTTCTCGCGCGCGATGGCATCCAGGCCCTCGCGCCCGCCGTTGGCGCCGATCACCTCATATCCTTTGCGGCTGAGGATCAACCGGACCAGATCAATCATCTCCGGCTCGTCTTCGATACAAACCACTTTTTTTGACTCGTCGGCCATCGGACTATTCTCCCTTGTAGGCTGAACTGCGCCCGCAAGTGTACCACAAGCCCTTGCAAGTGCAACTGCTCATCACTCCGTCACCCCCGCGCAAGCGGGAGTCCACGCCCCCGCTGATGAACGACCAAAGGTGATGAAGGACCCCGGCACCTGCGTCCGGGGCAGGTGTGAACGACCCCGGCACCCCCCGGCACCCCCCGGCACCTGCGTCCGGGGCAGGTGTGCGTCCG
>CAYZNA010000132.1:0-8897 GCA_964478665.1 uncultured Anaerolineales bacterium | reverse complement strand
CGCGCGGACTACATGCGCGTGATCACCGACATGCACCTGGCCGATGGGCTGGTGTGGAGCCTCCCGGTGGTGCTGCCGGTCTCCGACGAGGATGCTAAGGGCTTGAAGGCCGGGCAGGAGGTGGCGCTGGCCGAGGATGGCCGCCCACTGGCCTTGATGACGGTTACTGAGGTTTACAAGTACGACAAAATGCTGGAAGCGGCCGGCGTTTACCGCACGGTGGAGGAAACGCATCCCGGTGTGGCGCGCCTGTATGGCCAGCCGGATACCCTGGTCGCCGGCGAGATCCGCCTGTTTGACTGGCCGGCGGCCGCCGAGGGCGACTTCCCCGAGTTTCGCCACACCCCCTCCCAGACGCGGCGCATGTTTGCCCGGCGCGGCTGGCGGCGGGTGGTGGGTTTCCAGACCCGCAACCCTATCCACCGCGCGCACGAGTACATCCAGAAGACCGCCCTCGAGATTGTGGACGGGCTGCTGCTGCACCCGCTGGTGGGCGAGACCAAGTCCGACGACATCCCGGCGGATGTGCGCATGGCCTCCTATCAGGAGCTGCTGCGCGACTACTACCCGCCCGACCGCGTGATTCTGGGCGTGTTCCCGGCTGCCATGCGCTACGCCGGCCCGCGCGAGGCCATCTTCCACGCCATCGCCCGCAAAAACTACGGCTGCACCCACTTCATCGTGGGCCGCGATCACGCCGGGGTGGGCAAGTATTACGGCACCTACGACGCTCACCGCATCTTCGAGAATTTCCAACCGGAGGAGATCGGGCTGACCCTGCTGTTCTTCGATCACACCTTCTACTGCAAGAAGTGCGGTGGGATTGTGTCCTCCAAGACCTGCCCGCACGACGCCAGCCAGCACGTTGTGCTTTCCGGCACGCAGGTGCGCCAGAAGCTCGAGGCTGGCGAGGACCTGCCGCCGGAATTTACCCGCCCGGAGGTGTCGCGCGTGCTGCGGGAGGGCATGGCCGCGAAGAAGCAGGCGGAGGAGCGCTGAAGCGTGGACGCTTCGCGGGAGCGTGAAACCTGAGAAACAAACTACAGTTCTGGACTCTGGCGAATCTCCGGAGTCAAGGCTTTAGCCGGACAGTTCTGGCGGTCAAGACCGGCTGAAGCCTCGACTCCAGCACCATATGTGGCGGTCGCCAGAGTCCAGTACAGTTTCACAGAGCACGCTTTACGTTTCACGCTTCGCAGGTGGAAAGGCAGAATGATGTTCAATTTACTGAAGAAGAAAAAGCCGCGCATGTTTGTGATTGGGCTGGACTGCGCGCCGCCGGAACTGCTGTACGATCAGTGGCGCCACGAACTGCCCAACCTGAACCGGCTGTTTACCCACGGGGCCTATGGCCGGATGGAAAGCTGCAAACCCTGCATCACCGTGCCGGCGTGGAGCGTGATGACCTCCAGCAAGGACCCCGGCACGCTGGGCATCTACGGCTTCCGCAACCGCGCCGATCATTCTTACGACCGGCTGACGATAGCCACCGGCGCGGCAGTCAAAGAGCCGCGCGTGTGGGAAATCCTGAGCGAGGCCGGCAAGAAGGTCATCACGGTCGGGATTCCGGGCAGCTACCCGCCGCGCAAAGTCAACGGGCTGATGGCAGGTTGCTTCCTCACCCCCGGCACGGTTGGCACGGACGAGTACGGCCGTCGGGTGGACAAGACCTTTACCTACCCACCCGAGTACAGCGCGAAATTCAACCAGTGGGCCGGCGGCGAGTATCTGGTGGACATCCCCCGCTTCCGCACCGACGACAAAGACGACCTGCTGGAGCAGATGTACACCATGACCCGCCAGCACTTCGAAGTGCTGCGGCAACTGCTGAAGACCGAGGCTGACTGGGATTTCTTCATGTTCGTGGAGATGGGCACTGACCGCATCCACCACGGCTTCTGGAAGTTCCACGACCCGACCCACAACAAGTTCGAGCCGGGCAACAAGTACGAGCAAGCCATCCACGACTACTACAAGTACCTCGACGGCGAGATCGGTAGCGTGCTCGAACTGCTGGACGATGGGACCGCAGTGATGGTAGTCTCCGATCACGGCGTGAAGAAGATGGATGGCGGCATCTGCATCAACCAGTGGCTGATCGGGGAGGGGCTGCTCACCCTGCGCGACGACCTGCCCACGCGCATCACCCCGATGGAAAAGGTCGAGATAGACTGGCCCAACACCCGCGTCTGGGGCGAAGGCGGCTACTACGCGCGTGTTTACATGAACGTGAAGGGCCGCGAGCCGCAGGGGGTGATCGAACCGGCCGACTACGAGCGCTTCCGCGACGGGCTGGCCGAGCGCATCCGCGTCATCCCCGACGATCAGGGTAACCCGCTGCCCACCCTGGTCTACAAGCCGGAGGCCATCTATCAAAGGGTCAACCGCATCCCGCCGGACCTGATGGTGTACTTCGGCGACCTGCACTGGCGCTCGGTGGGCAGCCTCGGCCATCCGCGGGTGTGGACCTTTGAGAACGACACCGGGCCGGATGACGCCAACCACGGGCAGATGGGGGTGCTGAGCTACTACCACCCGAAGAAGACGCTGGGGGGCAAGCACATCGCGGACGTGGAGATCATGGACTTTGCCCCGACCGTGCTGGACTACTTTGGCCTGTCTGTGCCTGCCGACATGCAGGGGCGGGTGATCAACTTCGAAGGATGAGAAAGCTGTGGAACAAAAAGGATACACACTGTGGTTCACCGGCCTCTCCGGGGCCGGCAAGAGCACCATCTCTGCCCTTGTGGAGCGCGAGCTGCGCGCGCGCGGCCAGAAGGTAGAAGTGCTGGATGGCGACGTTGTGCGCACCAACTTGAGCAAGGGGCTGGGCTTCAGCAAGGAAGACCGCGACACCAACATCCGGCGCATTGGCTGGGTGTGCGAGGTGCTCAGCCGCAATGGCGTGGCGGCCATCGCCGCTGCCATCTCGCCCTACCGCGAGATTCGCGACGAGATTCGCGGCGAGATTGAGAATTTTGTGGAAGTGTACGTGGAAGCGCCCATCGCCGTGCTGGCCGAGCGCGACGTGAAGGGCCTGTACAAAAAGGCCCTCGCCGGCGAGATCAAAAACTTCACCGGTGTCTCCGACCCCTACGAGCCGCCGCTGAGGCCAGAAGTCATCTGCTTTTCCGATGGCCGCGAGACTCCCGAGCAGAGCGCCGCCCGCGTGATCGCTTACCTGGAGGGGAGGAAGCTGCTGCCGCCGGCCAATGGCCGCGGCTGATACGGTTGGCCTCCCTTATGGTACAATCCTGGCGCGTGCGCTGCGCGCGCATCTTGCCCCCGGTTGGGGGCAGTTTTGTGACTCTTCAGACCAGCGCGGCGAGCGCGCCGGGAAGGTCGGGGAAGTCGGGCACCTGCGCCCGCAGGGCGGAGTCCAGCGCGGCGAACTGCTGCTCGCCGCGGCCGGTGCGGACCAGCGTCGGGCGCACCCCGGCCGCCAGGGCAGCCTGCACGTCGCTGATTGCATCGCCGATCAGCAGCGAGGTGGACAGGTCCACGCCCAGATCGCGGGCGGCGTGCAACAGCATGCCGGGACGCGGCTTGCGGCACTCGCAACCGTCCTGCGGGCGGTGCGGGCACAAGTAGGCGCCGTCCACCCGCCCCCCCGCGCGGCGAATCTCGGCCACCACGCCCTGGTTGATCGCGCGGGCCTCCGCCAGCGTAATGTGCCCGTGGCCCACGCCCGCCTGATTGGTTACAATTACGATCAGATAGCGCGAGGCGGCCAGTCCTGCGAGCGCCGCCAGCGCGCCGGGAATGAAGCGCACATCGGACCACTGCCGCACATAGTCGAGCTTGTTTTCAATGATGACGCCGTCGCGGTCGAGAAAGATGGCCGGGCGGAGAGGGTTCACGGGCGGGATTATAGCATGACAGGCGCAACCCACGCCGCGACCGGACCCCATCAGGCGATCCGCCTGAGTAAGGGTGAACTGGACGCGCTGGCCCAGGTATTCTACGAACAGCTGCGGGCCTACCCGGATGCCGCTGTGGTTCTGTTTGGCTCCCGCGCCGATCTGGCGCAACGCGGCGGCGATATTGACTTGCTGGTAGTTTCACAGGCGGCTGCGCCGCACGCCTACGAGGTCAGCAAGCGGCTGCGGATCGCCATCAAGGATCAACTGGGCGATCAGCGGGTGGACGTGCTGGTGTCGCCGCCGGAGAACGCCGGGCGACCGGCCATTGTGCGGCTGGCGCTGCTGGAAGGAGTGCAGATATGGCCCTGACCCAGAAGGAGCGCGCAAATCTGGAGCACGTGCTGGAGATCATCGGCCTCGCCCAGGCGGCTGCCCGCGCATTGCTGTACTCTTACGAACATCGCCCGGAGTTGAGAGCGGACCGGGAGCAGTACGACGACGAGGAGTGGGAGCACTGGGACGCGCTGACGGCCCGGTTTGCCCGACTGACCGACATCCTGACGCAGGCTGTGTTTCGGGCGATAGATCTGGCCGAGTTTCAGCCGGCCGGCACATTCATAGACCGCCTTAATCGCGCCGAGAAGCGCGGCCATATCCGCTCCGTGTACGAGTGGAAGGAGATCCGGGAGATTCGCAATCAGATCGCTCACGAGTACGCCAGCGACCGCTTGTTGCTGTTGTTGGGCGATGTGCTGCGACACACGCCCGAGGTGCTGGCGTACGTCGAGCGGCTGGGGGCGTATCGTCAGGTGGCTCAGGACAGGCTGGAGGGCGCCGAAGACAGATGAGCATATTGGTCACAGGCGGAGCCGGATTCATCGGCTCGCACACAGTAGATCTGCTGCTGGCGGAGGGGCACGCCGTCCGCGTGCTGGACGCGCTCACGCCGCCGGTCCACAAAGACGGCCAACTGCCGGATTACTTCCCGGCCGGGGCCGAGTTCATCCGCGGGGACGTGCGCGAGCGCGCCGACTGGGAGCGGGCGCTGGAAGGGGCGGAGGTCATTTTCCACCTGGCCGCCTATCAGGACTACCTGCCAGATTTCTCGAAGTTCTTCCACGTCAACGCGGTGGGGACCGCGCTGCTGTACGAGCTTATCGTGGAGAAGTCGCTGCCCATCAAAAAGGTGGTGGTGGCCTCCTCACAGGCGGTGTACGGCGAGGGCAGGTATCGCTGCGCCTCGGACGGTATGCAGTACCCTGGCGCCCGGCCCACCGCGCAACTCGCCAGCAAAGACTGGGAGTCGCGCTGCGCCCGGTGCGGCCAACCCATGCTGCCGGAGTTGACCGACGAGTCCCTCGTCAACCCGCACAACTCGTATGCCATGAGCAAGTATGCGGAAGAGATGATTGCGCTGCGCCTCGGCGAACGCTACGGTATTCCCACGGTCGCCATGCGCTACTCGATTGTGCAGGGCGCGCGCCAGTCCTTCCGCAACGCCTACTCCGGCGTGCTGCGCATCTTTGCTATGCAGACCCTGGCCGGGGAGCGCCCGATCGCTTACGAGGACGGCGAACAACTGCGCGATTACGTGTACGTGGGCGACGTGGCCCGCGCCAACCTGCTGGTGATGACGGACAACCGCGCCAACTACCGCGCCTTCAACGTGGGCGGGGGCCGGGCCGCGACCGTGTTGGAGTTCGCCCGCGTGATGGCCGAGGCCGCCGGCCGCCCCGACCTGCAACCGCTCGTCCCCGGCGAGTACCGCTCTGGCGACACCCGCCACATTATCTCCGACATCTCCGCCTTGCAGGCCCTCGGCTGGCAGCCGCAGGGCAGCGTTGAGCGCAGCGTGCGCGAATACCTCCAGTGGGCCGGCGCCCGGCCGGACTTCCGCAACTACGCCGCCGAGGCCCGGGCCTACATGCAGGCGGTGGGAACCGTGAGAAGCGGGGAATAGAAATCGGAGACACAGTCCCCAATCTCCAATCTCCAATCCCCCGCGAAGCGTCCAATCCCCAATTACCGATGCTCATCGCCCGCGCGCCCGTTCGCATCTCCTTCGCTGGTGGGGGCACCGACCTGCCGGCGTATTTCCTGCGCTACGGCGGTGCAGTGGTCAGCGCCACCATTGACAAGTACGTGTACGTGGTCCTGACCGTGCACGGCGGCGCCGAGTTGCAGATTCTGTCCTCCGACTACCGCACCTTCTATCGCCACACCCCCGGCGAGGCCTTGCTGTGGGAGGAAGGCAGCCTCAACCTGCCGCGCGCCATCCTGCACGAGTTCGGCATCGAGCACGGGGTGTCGGCCTTCATCGCCTCGGAGGTGCCGCCGGGAACCGGGCTTGGCTCCAGTTCCACGTTGACCGTGGCGGCGGTGAAGGCGGTGGCAGCCGCCTGCGGCCTCGCCACGTCCAAAGAAGAGACCGCCCGGCTGGCCACCCGAGTCGAGTTGGAGAAGATGGGCATGCCCATCGGCTATCAGGATCAGTACGCCGCGGCCTACGGCGGGCTGAACTACTATCGCTTCGAGTCCGGGGGCGCCACCGTCGAGCCGGTTCGCATGCCGCCCGAATCGCTGGCCAGACTGCAGCGCAACCTGCTGCTGTTCTTCACCGGCTCCTCGCGCGAGTCGTCCCGCATCCTCTCTCGCCAGCGCGATTCTACCGAGCGCGATGAAGGCGCCGTGCTGGCCGCGCTGCACGCCGTGCGCCAGATGGCCGACGAAATGAAGGCCGTGCTGGAGGCCGGGGACGTGGACGGCTTCGGGGGTTTGCTGGCCCGCGGCTGGGAGCAGAAGAAACGCTTTGCCGCCGGGGTATCCAACCCGGAGATTGACGCGGCCTACGACCTGGCCCGCGCCCACGGCGCCCTGGGCGGCAAGATCGCCGGAGCCGGCGGCGGCGGCTTCATGATGTTGTATTGCCCGGAGAGCACCCATGCCGGCGTGACCGGCGCGCTGGAGGCGCGCGGCCTGCGGCGCATGGACTTCCGTTTTGAGCAGGGCGGCGCGCGGGTG
The DNA here is from genome assembly GCA_964478665.1 of uncultured Anaerolineales bacterium. GTDB lineage: Bacteria > Chloroflexota > Anaerolineae > Anaerolineales > CAYZNA01 > CAYZNA01. The sequence goes on along the minus strand of CAYZNA010000132.1, from coordinate 2,013 downwards.
TTGCTCAACACCGGGCTGCGGCTGGATCAGGAATCGGTTGCGCCGGGGGCGGTGGAGGCCGTGCTGCACGGCGCCGGGGGCGGGACATGAGCGACCGCGCCCGGCTGCTGCTGCGGGTGATGCTGCTGGCCGGCGACGCGCTGGGGGTGACGCTGGCGCTGTTTCTGGCCTATCAGGCCGTGGTCGTGGCCGGGCCATTGGACGAGGCCTATCGTCAGACCGTGCTGCTGGCCATTCCCGCCTATCTGGCGGTGTTTGGCTTCCAGCGCCTGTACGACGTGGAGACCGTGCTGGAGGACTCGCAGGAATATGCCACCGCGGCGACCGGCTGCACTTACGGCGCGGTGCTCACGGCCCTGCTCGGCGGCGCAGTTGGACACCGCGACCTCTCGCTGGTGTGGGTGTTCGCCGCGTGGCTGCTCTCGGTGCTGCTGGTTGGGGCGGCGCGCTTCGCCATGCGCCGGGTGGTGCGCGCCCTGCGCCGGGCCGGGCACCTGCTCTCCTCTGCCATCATCGTCGGCGCAGATGAGCAGGGCCGGGCCATCGCCCGCCAGTTTCGCTCGGTAGTCGACTCCGGGGTGCAGGTGCTGGGTTTTGTGGACGATTTTCTGCCCGCCGGGACCCCGGTCCAGGATGGGCTGACCGTGCTCGGCCACCCGGACCAGCTTGCCGCCCTGGCGCGCGAGCACCGCGTGGGCGAGATCGTGGTCGTGCCCGGGGCGCTGGCGTGGGAGACCTTTCAGCAGATTCTGGAGCACATGTCGCTGGGTGACGGGCCGCGCTTCCGCTTTTCGCCCGGCTATTACGACCTGCTGGCCACCACCCCGCGCGTGGCGCACCGCAACTTTGTGCCGCTCATTATCGTGGATAGTGCCCGGCTGTCCGGCTTCGATGCGCTGATGAAAACCGGCCTGGACTACGGCCTGGGCCTGATCCTGTGGCTGCTCACCCTGCCGCTGCTGTGGCTGCTGGCCGCGTGGCTGCGCCTCGCCCGCCGGGGACCAATCTTTGAGCGCGGCGAGTATCTGGGCATTGGCGGGCGCACCTTTCACGCCGCCACTTTCCGCGTGGACCCGGACGGCGCCCCACGCGCGGCCCGCCTGCTGGACAACACCGGCCTCAACCGTCTGCCTATGCTGGCGTCGGTGCTGTTGGGAAAGATGAGTCTGGTGGGGCCGCGCACCCTGCGTCCCTTCGAGCGCGACCGCTACCGGCGCTGGCTGCCCTCGCTGGTCACGGTCAAGCCGGGGGTGAGCGGGCCGTGGGCGGTGGTGCCGGTGGCCTCGCTGGAAGAAGAAATGCGCGCCGCGCTCTATTACATCCGCAACTGGACCATCTGGCTCGATTTGCAGGTTCTCACCCAGACCGGGCTGGTGATCTTGCGCCGGCGCTGGGGCAGGCTGGATAGTGAAGCGTAAAGCGTGGGGCGTGGGGCGGGGAGTGGGGAGCGGGGAGTGGGGAGTGGGGAGTTAGAGTTAGAGTGGGGAGCGGGGAGTGGGGAGTGGGGAGTTAGAGTTAGAGTGGGGAGTGGAGCGTGAATCGTGAAGCGTGGAGCGTGAATCGCTAATCGCTAATCGCTAATCGCTAATCGCTAATCGCTACATTTCACGCTTTGCGCTTGATTGCGGAAGAACCCCGCGGAGTGACCCCATGGCATTTGTGGACGAGTATTTGACCCAACTGGAAGCGACCATCCATCGTCTCTCGCGGGAGGAGGTGGAAGCGGTGGTGGAGGCGCTGCTGGAGAACCTGCGCGCCGGCAAGCAGGTGTTCATCATTGGCAACGGCGGCTCGGCGGCCACTGCCAGCCACATGATGAACGAGCTGAACAAATACACCCTGGTGGAAGGCCGGCCGCGCTTCCGCGCCCTGGCGCTCACCGACAACGTGCCGCTGATGACCGCGTGGGGCAACGACGCCTCTTACGAGGAGGTGTTCGTGGAACCGTTGCGCAACTTCCTGCGCGCCGGCGACATGCTGATCGCCATCTCCACCTCCGGCAACTCGCCCAAC
>CAYZNA010000131.1:2553-8899 GCA_964478665.1 uncultured Anaerolineales bacterium | reverse complement strand
ACCCCCACCACCCCCCGCACCCCCAGCAACACCCCCACCAGTACGCTCACCCCCACCATCACCCGCACACCCCCTGAAACCCTCACCCCAACGGCAACTCGGACTCCAACTCTGACTCTAACTCCCTCGCCCACCCGCACCCCCTCCCCGCCGCTCATGCCCACCAACCCATCCCCGAAAAACGGCCAGATCAACGTCAAGCCGGACAGCGTGCTCGGCTGGAGGGCGGACTATGCCACCTCCCACGACCTGTACCTGTGGCCGGAGGGCGAGCCTGAACCGGACCTGCCCACCGCCCCCGATCTCCCCCAGCCGCTCTACGACCCGCCAGGCGACCTGCCCATCGGCATCACCTTCCACTGGCGGGTGGTTGCCCGCAACACCCTCGGCGAGAACCCCGGCCCGGAGTGGTACTTCACCGTGGAGGCCCGGCCCAACCTGCAGGTGAGCACCGTCAACGCCCCGCCCACGGGCATTTCCGGCACCCCCATTGAAGTGAACTGGGTAGTGCTCAACAACGGCCAGCGCGGCACCACCGTCACCAACTGGTACGACCGGGTGTACCTGTCGGCCAGCGCCGTGTACGACCCGCTCACTGCCATCTATCTCGGTCAGGCCCTCAATCCGGCCTACCTCAACCCCGGCGAAAGTTACCCCCAGACCGCCTCCTTCGCGGTGCCGCGCGACCTGACCGGCCACTTCTACGTTTTTGTGCTGGCCGACGACACCCGCGTCATGCGCGAACTGGACGAGAACGACAATGCCGGGCGCAGCAGCGGCACCACCAATCTCGTGCTGCCGCCCTTGCCCGACCTGCAGGTTTCCGCCGTCAACGCCCCGGCCAGCGCCTTCTCCGGCGCGGAGATTTTGTTCAGTTGGACCGTGACCAATGAGGGCAGCGCCGAAGCCGCCAACCTGGAATGGATGGAGTGGCGCCACTGCACCTGGATGGGAGACGACGGGGTAGTGCACTCCGGCGAATGCCTGGAGGGCGTGGACACCAAATGGACCGACCGAGCGTACCTCTCCGCCGACGACACCCTGGATACCGCCACCGACACCCTGCTCTTCACCGGTGACCATCGCGGCCCGCTGGCCCCCGGAGACTCCACCTCCGCCGCCGGGAAAGGCATCCTGCCCCAGGCCATCTACGGCGACTACTACCTGTTCGTCGTCACCGACATCTCCAACCTGATCTTCGAGGAAGTCTTTGAAAACAACAACACCAGCGCGCCGCCGGCCCTCATCCACATCACCCTCAGCCCGCCGCCCGATCTGGAAGTGACCGGCCTCACCGCCCCCGCAGCCGCCGACTCGGCCACCTACGTGACCGTCAACTGGCAGGTGACCAACAACGGCGCGGGCGCGCCTTTTGAGCACAACTGGCAGGACCGCATTTACCTTTCCCCCGACCCGGTGCTCAACCTGGCCAACGCCGTCCATCTCGGCACCGGGTACATCACCGCCCCGCTGGAGGGACTGCCACCCGGCTCGACCTACGCCCACCAGGCCACGGTGCTGATTCCCGAAGACCGCTCCGGCCCCTACTACCTGCACCTCTGGGCCGATGCCGCCAATCAGGTCTTCGAGTTCACCGCCGACAATAACAACCAGGCCTCCGTGCCCATCACCATCAACCTGCGCCCGCCCGACCTGGTCGTCTCCTCCCTCACTGCCCCCGCCGCCGCCAACTCCGGCGCGGCCATCACTGTGAACTGGACCATTACCAACCAGGGCAGCGGCCCCACCTTTGAAACCTACTGGCCCGACAACCTCTACCTCTCCCGCGACCCCACCCTTGACCGCGCCGCTGCCACCCAACTCAAGTCCAATAGCCATTTTGGCCAACTGGCCTCCGGCGCCAGTTATTCGCTGGCTCACACCATCGTCCTGCCCAACGGCATTGGCGGCCTCTACTACCTGCACGCCGTTACCGACGCCAGCGATTCCGTCTTCGAGCACACCGCCGAAGATAACAACATTACGGCACGGCCCATCACCATCACCCTCTCCGACACGCCCGACCTGTGGGTGAGCAGTGCCACCAGCGACCCGGCCGGGACCGCCGCCCTGCCCTTCACCTTCTCGTGGACAGTGGTGAACACCGGCGCCGCCTCGGCCACCGCCCTCTGGCAGGATGCCGTCTGGATTTCCACCGACCCCACCTGGAACCCTGGTAAGCTCATAGCCCTGGGCACCTACGACCGTCCCACCGCCCTCGGCCCCGGCCAGAGTTACACCCAGACCCGCACCGTCGTTCTCCTGGCGTGGCTGCCTGCGGGCGACTACTACATCTACATCATCACCGACTCCTCCTATGCCGTGTACGAACAGGGCGACGCCGAAGACAACCTGTTCCGCAGCGGAGCAACGCTGCCCATTGCCGCTCGTCCGGCCACCGACCTGCTCCTGAGCGATCTCTCCGCCCCCGCCAGCGCCGACTCCGGCACGACCGTGCCCGTCAGTTGGAAGGTCACCAACACCGGCACTCTCGCCACCTACGCCACCTCGTGGGTGGACTCCATCTACCTCTCCTCCGACGAGCACTTCGACCCCGCCGGCGACGCCCGGCTGGGCGACGTCGGGCAGAGCGGCGCGCTGGGCGCCGGGGCTTCCTACAGCCACACCGCCAGCGTAACCCTCCCCAACGGCATTGAGGGCGATTACTTCCTCTTTGTGCTGGCCGACCGCAGCGAAGGAGTGCAGGATGACCAGCGCGCCAACAACCTTGCCGCCGTGCCCATCGCCATCCGCATCAGCCCGTGGCCCGACCTCCAGCCCGCCCCGGTCAACCCGGCCCCGGCCGGCTTCGCCGGGCAGCCCCTCCCGCTCGTCTGGTCGGTCACCAACACCGGTGCGGCCGCCTCCGGCAACTGGTACGATGGCATCTACCTCTCCACCGACCCGCTCCACGACGCCTCCGACACCCAACTCACCAGCGCCCAGCATACCGGCGGCCTGAACGCGGGCGGGACCTACACCGTCACCACCAGCGTCGTCCTGCCCGGTTGGGGCAGCGGCACATTCTACCTGCTGCTGAAAAGCGATAGCCGCAACGACCTCTACGAGCACACCGCCGAGGGGAACAACCTCGCCGCCTGGCCCATTGCCATCGCCGTGCCCCCGCCCGCCGACCTGATTGTGCTCGACGTGACCGCCCCGGCCAACGGCGTGCCCGGCCTGCCCCTCACCGTGGACTGGACCATCCAGAACATCGGCGCGTGGCCGGCCAGCGGCGAGGCCTGCGACGCCGTATACGTCTCCGCCGACCCGGTGTGGGACGTGGCCGACGCCTTCCTGGACAACTACTGCCGCATCATCAACCTCGCCCCCGGCCAGACCGAGCAGGCCCAGATGCAGGTGACGCTTCCCGACCGCGCCACCCTGGAGGGCCTCACCGCCAACCTGACCGACGTGCTGCCCGGCGTCACCCCCGGCCAGTATTACGCCATCGTCCGCACCGACATCCGCAACCAGATTCGGGAGAGCAGCGAGACCAACAACAGCGGCGCTTCGCAGACCGCCATCGCCGTGGACGTGGACGCCCTCACCCTCGGCGTGGCAGCCACGGGCAACCTCGGCCACGGGGCGCACTACTACCGGGTGGACCTGACCGCCGGAGAGACTCTGCTGGTAGCGCTGGACAGCGACTTCCAGTACGGCGAACTGTACGTGCGCTACGGGCAGGCCCCCAGTCGCGGCATCTTCGACGTCGGCTACACCGTGCCCGGCCCCGACCAGAATCTGTTTGTGCCCACCACCCGCGCCGGAACGTACTATATCCTCGTCTACAACGATGGCGCCGCGGCCGGGTACACCATTCTGGCCGAAACGCTGCAGTTCGCCCTCGTCGGCATCACCCCCGACTACGGCAGCAACTACGGCCGCGCCACCCTCACCCTCAGCGGCTCGCGCTTCACCGCTGGCAGCGGAGCCGCGCTCATCGGTCCGGGCGGGCAGGTGCGCCCTGCCGCCCGCCTGTGGTGGAAAAACAGCAACACCCTGTGGGCCACCTTTGACCTGACCGGCCTGCCCACCGGCCTCTACGACGTGCGCGTGACCGACGGGGTCAACGCCGATACCCTGGAGGACGCTTTCAGCGTGACCGACGGCCCGCCCGGCTCGTTTGACGTGACCCTCGACGTGCCCGACATCATGCGCGACATCCAGCCCATCGGCCTGGCCACGGTGTTGTACCAGAACACCGGCGACACCGACCTCCTCGCCCCGCTGGTCGTCATCACCACCACCAACGCCCTGCTGCGCCGCGCCGAAGAATCCACCTTCTCAGGCTCACGCGTCATGCTGCTGGCCATCAACTGGGATGGCCCGGCCGGCATTCTCCCGCCCGGCGCCGAGGGCCGCATCCTGCTGCACTTCGGCCCCACCGTCGGCGGCGGCGGCACGGTGTTCTTCACCATCTCCGGCGTGCTTGCCACCGGTGACCCGCTGGAATGGCCCAAAGACGAACTACAGCCCGATACCCTCTCCGACGAGGCCTGGGAGGCCATCTACGCCAACTTCGTCGCCGCCACCGGCCACACCGCCACCAGCACGCTGCAGGCCTTCTCTGAAAGCGCCACCCGCCTCAGCCAACTTGGCCAGGCCAGCGACGATTTCCTCACCCTGCTGGCCTTTGAACTCAACCAGGCCGACAACTTCCTGCCCTCCGACTCCCTCTCCGTCGTACTCGACGCCTCCGCCCCCACCCCCACCATCACCCTGCCGCTCGTCTTCACCCGCGACTTCCTCCAGCCCCTCTCCGGGCGTTACCGCCTCGGCCCGCTCGGACGCGGCTGGACCCACAACTGGCAGATCTCGGCCGAGAGCGACGCCTCGGGCAACGTCAGCATCTGGCGGGCCGGTTACAGCCGCGTCTTCCGGCGCATGGCCGACGGCAGTTACCTCCCCGAAGCGGGCGACTACGCCAGCCTCACCCTGAGCGGGGGCGCCTACCGCCTGCAAGAAGCAGAGGGCCTGCTCTTCGCCTTCCGCGCCGACGGCCTGCTGGACTACGTCGAAGACCCCAGCGGCAACCGCATCACCGCCGCATACATCGACTCCCGATTGATCACCCTCACCCACTCCAACGCCGCTTACTTCACGCTGACCTACAACGACGCCGGGCGAATCGCCCAACTCATTGACCACTCCGGGCGCATCACTGCCTTCGGCTACGACGGCGGAGGCGAACACCTGCTGGCCGTCTCCGGCCCGGAGGGCGTCACCGCCTACACCTACGACGCCTCCCACGCCCTGACCTCCATCACCTGGCCCGACGCCACCCACGTCTATTTTGAATACTACGCCAGCGGCCGCCTGATCCGCGACTCCCGCGACGGCGGCCTGAACGCCGAGACCTACGCCTACGACGATGCCGGCGGCGTCACCATTAGCGACGGACACGGCTCCAACACCTACCTGTACGATGCCTTCGGCCAGTTGGGCATGATTCACGACGCCCTCGGCCACAGCGCCCGCTTCGGCTACGACACCCGGCGCAACCTGACCTCGGTGGTCGAACCCGGCGAGATCGCCTACACCTACACCTACGACTCGCGCGGCAACCTGCTGGGCGCAATGGACCCGCTCGGCGGACGCCTCGACTTCTCCTACGAACCCACCTATAACCGCCTCACCAGCCTGCGCGACCAGCGCGGCAACCTCACCGCCTTCAACTACGACACCGACGGCAACTGGACGGCGACCCTCTACCCCGACGGCAGCCGCGAAGCATACACCCTCGACGCCCTCGGCCAGATTGTGACGTGGCGCAACCGGCGCGGCCAGACCAGCGCCTACGCCTACGACGCCCTCGGTCGCCAGGTGCGCAAAGACCTGCCCGATGGCACGCCCGTGGACTACACCTACGACACCCACGACAACCTGCTCACCGTCACCGACGCCAGCGGCGCGACCACCTTCACCTACGACCCCGCCGACCGCCTGACCCGCGTGGACTACCCCGACGGACGCTGGCTGGAGTTTACCTACAACCCCGCCGGCCGCCGGACACAGATGGTGGATCAGGACGGCTACACCCTGACTTACGCCCACGACGCCATCGGGCGGCTGGCCGCGGTAAACGACGGAAACGGCAACCCCCTCGCGGCCTACGCCTACGACCCCGCCGGTTTCCTGGCCCGCAAAGACCTGGGCAACGGAACCTACACCACCTACGCCTACGACGCCGCCGGCCAACTCACCGCGCTGGTCAACCACGCCCCCGATGGCGCCGAAAACTCGCGCTTCGAAGCCACTTTTGACCCGCGCGGCAACCCTCTCACGCTGACCACCCCGCAGGGCGCGCGCACCTTCACCTACGACCCCCTCGGCCAACTCACCT
>CAYZNA010000131.1:0-2453 GCA_964478665.1 uncultured Anaerolineales bacterium | reverse complement strand
ACCACCCCGCAGGGCGCGCGCACCTTCACCTACGACCCCCTCGGCCAACTCACCTCGGTTGCCCTGCCCGGTGGCCGCCTGATCGAAGTTCTCTACGACGCCGCCGGCAACCGCCTCTCCGTGACTGACGACGGCGTGACCACGGCCTACGCCAGCAACAACCTCAACCAGTACACCGCCATCGGCCCCGCCGCTTTCACCTACGACGCTGACGGCAACCTGACCTCGCGCACGGAAAACGACCAGACCTGGACTTACACCTACGACGCCGAAAACACCCTCACCGCAGCCGTCACCCCCTCCGGCGAGTGGCAGTTCGAATACAACTTCGCCGCCGACCTGATTGCCGTGGTCGCCGGCGGCCAGCGCACAGAATACCTGCGCGACCCGACCACCGCCGACCTGCTGGCCGAATACGACGACAGCGGCGACCCGCTGGCCCGCTACGCCTACGGCTTTGGCCTGCTCAGCCGCACCGACGCTGCCGGCACAGCCGCCTACTACGACTTCGACCCCATCGGCTCCACCGCGGCCCTCACCGGCCCGGATGGCGCGCCCCTCAATACCTACACCTATCTGCCCTTCGGTGAACCCCTCTCCGCCACCGGCTCCACCCCCAACCCCTTCACCTACGTCGGCGAATTTGGGGTTTTGAATTTTGAATCTGGAGTTGGGAGTTCGTACCTGATGGGCTACCGCCTGTACGACTCCGCCGCCGGCCGTTTCACCGCTCCCGATCCCATCGGCTTCGAAGGCGAAGACGCCAACCTGTACCGCTACGCCCGCAACGCTCCCATCCTCTACTCCGACCCGAGCGGCCTGTTCAACTGGAACAGCTGGGCGAGCGTGACATTCGGGCGAGAAGGCAGCCGCTTTTACGGCGGGTGGGATTTCACCAGAGGCTACAACGAGCCGGTGTATTTCGAGGCCCGCACCGGCCCGAAGAGCGACGGCAAGAAATGGCACGTCGGCTACGACAAGCGCCCCGACCGTGGCACCCACCTGGGCAAGCAGGCCCTGAAGAACGGCAAACCCGTAGGCCCGGAAAGCCACTGGTTCAAGCACAAGTACGTCGTGACCCAGAAGGGCAAGGGGGAAATCAAGAAGATCGTCTACAAACAGGTCGCCAAGAAACTGGCCAAGGTGGCGCTCAAGGTAGCCCTCAAGGCCATTCCCTTCGTGGGGTGGGCGCTCACCGCCTACGAAATCTACGACAACTGGGACGCCATCGTGGACTTTGCGAAGGGCGCGCTGGACATCATCCGCACTGCCATCTGGGGGAGCAGTGACCCCAACGACATCATCGGCCCGCCCGGCTACGGCGAGGCCCGCTGGGTCTCCTCCCACACCGCCCTCGCCTACACCATCCACTTCGAAAACGACCCCGAACGGGCCACCGCCCCCGCCCAGCGCGTCACCATCAACCAGACCCTTGACCTCGACCTCGACCCCCGTTCCTTCCGCCTCGGCTCCTTCGGCTTCGGCCCCTACCTGTTCGACGTGCCCGCCAACCGCTCCTTCTACACCGCCCGCCTCGACCTCACCGCCGACCTCGGCATCTACGTGGACGTGAGCGCCGGGATAGACATGGTGACCGGGCAGGCCTTCTGGACTTTCCAATCCATAGACCCGGACACCGGCCTGCCCACCACCGACCCGCTGGCCGGCTTCCTGCCGCCCGACAACGAAGAGGGCGACGGGCAGGGCCTTGTGACCTACACTATCAAACCCGCCGCCTCCGCCACCACCGGCGCAGTTGTGGACGCCCTCGCCACCATCGTCTTCGACCAGAACGACCCGCTGGATACCCCGCCCACCTTCAACACCCTCGACGCCGGCAATCCGACGGCCACCCTCGACCCCCTGCCGCCGCTGGTCCCCGGCAATGAAATCACCCTCACCTGGACCGCAGCCGACGACGGCGCCGGACCCGGCAACGTGGACCTGTACCTTTCGACAGACGCTGGCCCCTTCACCCTCTGGCAGACCGGCGTCATCGAATCCGCGGCCATCTTCACCGGCCAGACCGGCCATGCCTACGCCTTCTTCGCTCTGGCCGAAGACAACAGCGGCAACCGCGAACCCCTGCAGACCGCCGCCGAAGCCGAGACGACCGTGCTGCAAGCCGCCCCCTCCAACCCCGACCCGCCCGACGGCGCGAGCAACGTCTCCGTCACCACCGCCCTCCACTGGCAGCCCGCCGCCGACGCCACCTCCCACGACCTGTACCTGTGGACCGGCGACACCCCGCCCGCCGACCTCACCGCCACTGGCCTGTGGGACACCTACACTCCGCCGCTGCCGCTCGACTTCGCCGCCATCTACCAGTGGAAGGTGATCGCCCACACCGCCGGGGGCGACCTGCCCGGCCCGATCTGGACCTTCGCCACCGCCCTCGAACCCCCCCCCCCCCCCCCCCCCCCCCCCCCCCCCCCCCCCCCCCCCCCCCCCCC
>CAYZNA010000130.1:0-8906 GCA_964478665.1 uncultured Anaerolineales bacterium | reverse complement strand
GCGCCAGTGCGATCCAGATGGCGCGGGCGGCGAACAGCGGGCGGCCGCGCAGGCGGGTGTCGAGTGCAACTTGAGTGGTCATGATTCATTCCTCCGCGCCGAAGCGGCGGCGCTCTGTTTGCCGTCCTGTCCGATCTGTGATACCATTCGCGCAAGGAGCCATTGCGATGGATAACAAGAATTTTGCCGAGTATGTCAAAGGAAAGAGCTTTGACGAAATCCTGCACGAGGGGCGCAGTGAGAGTACAGAACGCTTGCTCTCCGAGGCTCTTGTCCCGCTGGCCCTGCTGCTATCCCGTGAACTGTTGAAGGTTCTCCTGCTTTCCCCACAGGCGCTCAGTGAGTTGACGCTAGCCCAAACGCGGGAATTGGCCTCGTGATCTACCTGGACACGTCAGCGTTGCTGGCTTTCACGCTGACCAAGACTCTGGAGCCCGAGCGGTTTGCGGCGACGGCCAGGCTGTTCGACTTGATCAACACCGGCCAGGTCAGGGCTGTCACTTCATTCTACGCCCTGCACGAGCTGTTCTCGGCCCTGCACGACGCAACCGATTTGCCGCACGCCATCGCTGCCCACGCCGCCAGTTGCTCGACTCTCGTCGGCTATGACGAACATTTCCGTGCCATCTCGCACATCATCGCCTACAAAACGCCCGAGGAATTCGTCGCCGAGTTTTCTCCGCCATCGGATCAGCCGTAGCCGTTTCCCATTCTTGCTCTGGCGAGCGTCGGCCGATGGCCGTGCTGTCGCCCGCCACTCATCACTTCTGCCTCAGCCACAACCCCACCCTCTCCGGCTGCATCGTCTCCTCCACCACCGCCACCAGCCGCGCGGTCAACTTGTCCAAATCCGTCTCGTCACGGCAGGTCACGCCGAACTCGGCCAGCACCTGCGCCGCGTCGTACTTCTTGCGGAAGAAGCGGCGGTCAATGTCCCGCTGAATGCGGCGGCGCAGGGGCGTGAAGAGGGCGGCGATGGCGAGCGTGGAGACGACGATGGCGATTGTAGACCGCTGGCCGGTGACGGCGGCGAACCCGCCGAATTCAAAGACGAACTTGCCAAAAGGATACGCGGATAGACCGGTGAGAGTTGGCGTGATAGTTTGATTCCCCACACCAAAGGCAACGAGGAACAGCGCAGTAACCAGCGCGCCCCCGTCGTTGGAGCGGCGCGCGAAGTCGCCGCTCTTAATAATCTGGCTCTGGCCTACGCCGATAGCGGCGCGCACGAACGGGCAATCAGCGCGGCGAAGACCGCTCTGCAGTTGTGTGTTCATCTGGGGGACCGCCACCGCCAGGCTGCCTTGCTGAACAACCTGGCCGACCTGTACCATGCCACCGGCCAGGAAGAAGCGGCCATGGGGCATTTGAAGCAAGCCGTGGGGATTTTCGCCGAGATCGGCCAGGAGGCCGGAACGGCCCGGCCCGAAATCTGGAAACTGACCGAGTGGTGAGGCGGGGCGCGATATTGGCCTGCCCCGCTCCGAAGGCTACTGCCCGAGTGCGGCCGCCATCTCCATCGGGAGGGTGGCCTGTGCTTGCGCGCCGAGCGATAGCAGCGGGGGGCGCACCGGCCACACCGGGAAGCCGTGCCAGGCGTGCAGCAGATGCTTCAGGGCAGCGCTGGCCTGATGGCGGCCCAGCACAGCCTTGCCGGCCGACAGCCGCTCCTGGGCTGCGGGGGCGGGGGTGCCGGCCCGGAAACCATCCCACACCTGCCGCAGCAGGGGCGAGGCCACGTTCGCCAGGGCGGTGATGCAGCCGCTGGCCCCCGCTTCCAGCGCCAGACTGAACAGGGTATCGGTGCCGTTGAAAACGGTCAGCTCGGGGAAGGCCGCGGAGAAGGCGCGGGCAGAGTCGGCCTCGGCGGACGAATCCTTCAACCCGGCCACCGCGCCCGGGAACTCGTCGCGCAGCCGGGTGAGGGTTTCGTGGGGGACCGGCACGCCGGACACACGCGGGATGTGATAGAAGTAGAAGCGGCCATCGGCGGGCACGCTGGTGCGCAGGACCTGGCGGAAGGCGGCCGTGACGCCCTCCGTTTGCACGCCTTTATAGTAGAAGGGCGGCAGGGTGACCGTGCCGTCCACCCCCAGCTCGAAGGCGGCGCGGGTCAGCTCCTGAGTGTCGCTCAGGCTGGCGCAGCCGGTGCCGGCCAGCACCTTGAAGCCCGGGCGAGTCTCGCGAATGCGCAGTGCGGCGCGGATGATCTGCTTGCGCTCCTCCACGCTGAACGACGGCCCTTCGCCGGTTGTGCCGAGGACGAGCGCGCCGTGGCAGCCGCGGCCGGCCAGAAACGCCAGCAGGGCGGGCAGAGCCTCCAGGTCTGGAAGCAGGTCGGGGGTGAGGGGGGTGACAGCGGCGGCGAATACACCGCATAAGGGGTCGGGCATGGCGGCAAAATTATACGCGAGAGGTGCTACAATAGCCAGGTATGTACGACCCCGATGAACCCCTGACGTTTACACCCAACGGCATCCCCACCAGTCTGCGGCCCTACTTGCAGGAGTACACGCTGGAGAAGCTGGATCCTGTGAGCGGCGAACACGTTCTGATTGAACGCAGCCTGGAATATGGCGGGCGGCGGGAGTTGCGCTGGCTGTTCAAGCAATATGGCCGGAAGCGGATCGCCGGTTGGGTGCGCGATTTCGGCCACAGTTTCCTCGACCCAATTGATTTTACCTACTGGAGTGTTGTGCTGGAGGTGGATGAGTATCGAATACGCAGCGAAAACTCCGCGTGGAGAGATAGATGGACCTTCATTGGGAAGTAGTCGCCGAGGAGATGCGGCGGGTCATTCACGAGGTGGCCCGCCTGCCGTTTTCCCCGCGGTTCTACCTGGCCGGGGGCACCGCGTTGGCCCTCCAATACGGCCACCGCAAATCAATAGACCTGGATTACTTTTCCGAAACTGACCAGGTAGACGAAGTCACCCATGCCGAACTGAAGGCGGCGCTCGGCCAGCGGAAAGAGGTCGAGAATCCCCGCCTCGGCCCCGGTTTCTTTGAGTGTGAAATCCGCGGTGTTCGGACAGGCTTCTTCAGCTACGGATATCCGCTGCTTGAACCAGTGGCAGAAGTAGATGGTCTGCGCCTGTGCTCTCCTCTGGATATTGGCCTCATGAAACTGGATGCCCTGATTGGCCGGGGCGCGAAGAAGGACTTCGTTGACCTGTATTTCATCGCACAGCATCTGACCCTTGACTATCTGCTGGAACAGACCGTGCGGAAGTACGCCTGGTCACGCAACATGCCCGTGAGGGCGATCCGCTTCATGACGATGTTTGAGAATGCAGAGAAGCCGCAGGAAATGGGCATGCTGGCCAGCATATCGTGGCAGGAGATCAAGTGGTACTTCAAAATGGAAGCCCGGCGGCTGGCGCAAGAGTGGTTTGAGGCGTAGCGCCTGCCTCGAGCGGTCGTAGAAATTCTAACGCAAGCCTATTGACAGGGCGGAAAACTGACATATACTTCGGGCGAACGTTCGCCTAAGTGTGGACTCCGGTCCACATTTCGGTCTTAAGCGATCGCGCTCAAGGGGGAACGCCCGACCCGGTCGGGCGCACGCAAGCATTCCACACGGTTTCAGGCGGCTTCCCGAAAAGACACCGGGACGGTGTGACACCCCTCTGGCCGCATGCTATAGTGCCTCGTGAGCGAAGATACCGAATGCTGCGTAAGGAGGTGATTCGCTACAGCAAAAAAGACGCGCAGCGCGCAGGCTGATTTTGCAGGCAAGTTTCCAACCCGTTTCAAAAGCGTTTTTGCAAGTCTCTCAATGGAGGAGCAAGACATCATGAAGAAGAGCATCTGGATGGCGCTGAACCTCACCCTGATCGGCGCCTTCGTTCTGGCGGCCTGCAAGCCGGCCGCCACCGAGACCGCGGCCCCCCAGCCGACGGCGAAACCCCCGGAGCCGACCGCCGGCCCGACCGGCCCCTCCGGCGAAGTGACCCTCTGGCACGCGTATCAAACCGGCAGCGCCGAAGAAAGCACGCTGGCCGAACTGATCGCGAATGCCGAGGCCGAATACCCCGATCTCACCATCAACGTCCTGCAAATTCCGTTCAGCGAGATCTTCAACAAGTACCAGACGGAAGTCGCCGCCGGCGGCGGCCCCGACATGTTCGTGGCCCCCAACGACGACCTGGGCAACTGGGCGCGCGGCGAACTGGTGCTGCCGCTCGACATGTACCTCGCGGGTCGCCTGGGCAAGGTGTCGGCGACCGGGGTGGAAGGCATGAAGGTGGACGGCGTGATCTACGGCGTGCCGGAATCGGCCAAGGCCGTGGCGCTGTACTACAACACGGACCTGCTCCCGACTCCGCCCACCACCACCGACGAACTGCTGGCCGCCGTTCAGGGCGGCGCGCCGATGAACTTCTTCATCGGCGCGTATCACATGTTCGGCTGGTCCGGCTCATTCGGCGGGCAACTGCTGGACAGCGACAACAAGTGTGTGGCCGACCAGAAGGGCTGGGCCGACGCCATGCAGTACCTGGTGGACCTGAAGGATGCCGGCGCGGTCTTCACCGCCGACTACGGCCAGGCCGAAGGCCCGTTCCGCGCGGGCGAAGTGGCGATGTTCGTCAACGGCCCGTGGGCGCTGGGCGACTACAAGAAGGACCTCGGCGACAAACTGGGCGTGGTGCCCATGCCCGCCGGGCCGGGCGGCAACGCCAACCCGCTCAACGGCATTGACGGCTTCTACCTCAACCCGAACAGCCAGAACGTTCAGAGCGCCGTGGATCTGGCCCTGTTCCTGACCAACCAGGAGTCCTCGCAGATCTACACCGACAAGGCCGGTCACGTGCCGATTCGCTCGGACGTGAGCGCGGCGGATCCGCTGGTGGCGGCGTTTGCCGAGGCTTCGGCGCAGGGCTTCCCCCGCCCGCAGAGCGCGGAGTTCGGGCAGTACTGGGGCCCGTTCGGCACCCTGTTCACTGAAGTCATCGAAGGCGTATCCTCGCCCGCCGAGGGCGTGTTCACGGCCTGCGCGGCGATGAACACCGCCAACAACAAGACCGTGGCCTCCGAGAACCCGGTCTCCGGCGAAGTCACCCTCTGGCACGCGTATCAGACCGGTAGTTCGGAAGAGAGCACGCTGGCCGAACTGGTGGCGAACGCCGAAGCGCGCTTCCCCGACCTGACCATCAGCGTTCTGCAAATCCCCTTCAGCGAGATCTTCAACAAGTACCAGACGGAAGTCGCCGCCGGCGGCGGCCCCGACATGTTCGTGGCCCCCAACGACGACCT
The DNA here is from genome assembly GCA_964478665.1 of uncultured Anaerolineales bacterium. Lineage (GTDB taxonomy): Bacteria > Chloroflexota > Anaerolineae > Anaerolineales > CAYZNA01 > CAYZNA01. The sequence continues at coordinate 3,651 of CAYZNA010000130.1, read as the reverse complement.
GGGCAACTGGGCGCGCGGCGAACTGGTGCTGCCGCTCGACATGTACCTCGCGGGTCGCCTGGGCAAGGTGTCGGCGACCGGGGTGGAAGGCATGAAGGTGGACGGCGTGATCTACGGCGTGCCGGAATCGGCCAAGGCCGTGGCGCTGTACTACAACACGGACCTGCTCCCGACTCCGCCCACCACCACCGACGAACTGCTGGCCGCCGTTCAGGGCGGCGCGCCGATGAACTTCTTCATCGGCGCGTATCACATGTTCGGCTGGTCCGGCTCATTCGGCGGGCAACTGCTGGACAGCGACAACAAGTGTGTGGCCGACCAGAAGGGCTGGGCCGACGCCATGCAGTACCTGGTGGACCTGAAGGATGCCGGCGCGGTCTTCACCGCCGACTACGGCCAGGCCGAAGGCCCGTTCCGCGCGGGCGAAGTGGCGATGTTCGTCAACGGCCCGTGGGCGCTGGGCGACTACAAGAAGGACCTCGGCGACAAACTGGGCGTGGTGCCCATGCCCGCCGGGCCGGGCGGCAACGCCAACCCGCTCAACGGCATTGACGGCTTCTACATCAACCCGAACAGCCAGAACATCGCTTCGGCGGTGGAGTTGGCCCTGTTCCTGACCAACGCCGAATCGTCCGCGATCTACACCAGCGGCGCCGGCCACGTGCCGATTCGTTCGGACGTGGTTGCCGACGACCCGCTGGTGGCGGCGTTCGCCCTGGCTTCGTCCCAGGGCTTCCCCCGCCCGCAGAGCGCGGAGTTCGCGCAGTACTGGGGCCCGTTCGGCACGATGTTCACTGAAGTGCTCGAGGGCGTGAGCGCCCCGGCCGACGCAGTGGCAACGGCCTGCACCGCGATGAACGAGGCGAACGGCAAGTAGCACTATCGCAGTAAGCAAAGAAGGAGCGCGGGTGGCGACACCGGCGCTCCTTCCTGGAATCTGTTCCAGCAATTGCTCAGCGGGCGATTGCCCGGTTTCCAGTGGATTCTGATCCGCGAGCGGAGGTACTGACCATGGCAACCATGTCTCGCACCCTCCCGGCCAGAGGCTTTCGCAGGTGGTGGGAGCGCACCACTCCCCAGCGCTCCGCGTACGGCTACCTGCTGCCGGCCTATCTCATCATGGGCCTGATCACGTTCTACCCGCTGTTCTTCCAACTGTGGATGTCCACCACCGACTACGGCCTCAAGAACCTGAAGGCCGGTTCCAAGCCGCCGAACTCGGTGGGCCTGCTGAACTACGCCAATATTCTGCCGGACAAAGTGAAAGTAGCCGGAACGACGATTGACCTTCCCGGCACGGGCGAACTGAGCAAAAAAGTCCAGAACTTCTCCTTCTCCCGCTTGCTGGGCTTCAATTTGATCTGGACGTTCACCAACGTTCCCTTCCACGTGGTGATCGGCGTGCTCATCGCGGTCCTGCTCAACGTGAAGGGCCTGCTGTTCAAGCGCTTTTATCGGGCCGTTTACATCTTGCCCATCATCCTTCCTACGCTGGTGGTCGCCACCGTCTGGAAGAACATGTACGACCAGGATTTCGGGGCGATCAACATGGCGCTGGCCCAGGTGGGCAAGTTGTTCGGGCTGGCGGCGGAAACCTTCCGCATCCGCTGGATGGAGCAGATCAAACCGCCCGTGGACTGGCTGTTGCCCGGCATCCAACTGCCGCTTTCCTACTACGCCATGCTCTTCGCCAATATCTGGCTGGGCTGGCCGTACATGACCATCGTCGCCACCGGCGCGCTCCAGAGCATCCCCTCCGACCTGTACGAGGCGGCGGCAATGGACGGGGCCACCCCCACTCAGCAGTTTCTCAAAATCACCGTGCCGCTCATCCGCCCGGCCATGATCCCGGCGGCGATCTACGGCATGATCACCACGTTCAACTTATTCAACTTCATCTTTTTGATGTCGGGCGGCGGGCCGCTGCGTTCGACCGAGATCATGGTGACCACGGCTTACGACCTCGTGCGCGGCCAGCGCCTGTACGGATTCGCTGCCGCCTTCAGCGTGATCATTTTCCTCGTGCTGCTGGCCCTCACGCTGGTCACCAACCGCATCACTCAGGCCACGGAGCGCTACGATGTCTGACGATCTCAAGAAACTCCCGCTCTCGAGACAGATCGGCCTGCAACTCCTGTGCCTGCTGATCGCCTTCATCGTGGTCTTTCCCCTGCTGTGGGTAGTCAGCCTGTCGCTCGACCCGCGCGACATCTCGCGCCCGCCCGATTTTCGTTTGATTCCGCCCGGCGCTTCGCTGGCGGCTTACCAGCGCGTGCTGGATCAGCCGACGGCCAATCCGGTCAAGTTCTGGGAACTGGCCCTTAACTCGTTCAAACTGGCCGGCGGCGTCTCGGTCTTCTCGGTGCTGGTCGGCGTGCTGGCCGCGTACTCGTTCTCGCGTTTCAATTTCGCGGGCCGCCGCTGGCTGATGCTGGCCGTGATCACGGTGCTGATGCTTCCCGGCATCGCGACGGTGGCGCCGATGTACGTGGTGCTGAACCGCATCAACGTCAACCTCGGCGAAATCCAGTTCAACTTGCGCAACTCGTTATGGGGCGTGGGGCTGGCGCTCACCGCCGGGGCGCTGCCCTTTGCTATCTGGAATCTCAAAGGGTATCTGGACACCATCCCGCGCGAACTGGAAGAAGCCGCGCGCATTGACGGGGCCAACCCGAATCAGATGTTCTTCCGCATCATCCTGCCGCTCTCCACTCCGGCGCTCGCCGTGACAGCCTTTCTCGGTTTCCTCGGCGGCTGGACGGAATACCCGATGTCGTGGCTGTTCCTGACCAACCCGAAGGACTTCACGCTCGCCATGTCGCTGTGGAACATGACCGGCCAGTTCTCCGGCGACACGCCGTGGTCGGCCTTCTCGGCCATGGCCCTGATGGTGGCCTTCCCGGTGGCCGTGGTGTATCTGCTGCTGCAGAAGTACATCGTGAGCGGTCTTACGATTGGGAGCGTAAAGTAGGCCGAAGCGTCTTTCGTGCAGCGTATTCTGTGGGGCGTCGAGCATGCGCTGCGGACTGCCATGCGCGCCCTGAGCGGGGCGAGGGACACTCACCCCATTTTCAATATCCATGAAAGTTCACCGCCGCCTGTCTTCGTGCTGGTCCCCATTTGGGGCACAGTGGGAAACGGGAAAGACACCGCTCGGCGAAGCCAGACTTCCGCCCGTAACTTGATCTCGTAGGAATTTCCTCTTGTTCGTAGTTGGGCACGAAGCCTGCGGAGTGCCCCGCGTCACTCCGCTGCACTGCGTGACGAACTACCAACGCTAACTTGACCGAGCCAAAACCGGATGCTATAGTTTCGACAATTCCCGACGGGATCGCCGCCCGCCTTTTACTCGCAAAGGAGGTGGTCTGACAGCCTGAAGCATATGCCGCTCTCTCGCTTGCACTGACCCGGGACCACGTCCCACCTATTTCCATTTCGAATATCACAAGGAGGAGTTTCCACCATGAAGAAGAGCATCTGGATGGCGCTGAGCATCGCCCTGATCGGCGCCTTTGTTCTGGCGGCCTGCACGCCGGCCGCCACCCCGACGACCGCGCCCACGGCTCCCCCCGCGCCGACCAAAGCCCCGGCACCGACCAAAGCCCCGGAACCGACGAACTCCCCCGAGCCGACTGCCGCGCCCACGGCGGG
>CAYZNA010000129.1:0-8916 GCA_964478665.1 uncultured Anaerolineales bacterium | reverse complement strand
AGCCGCAATAACAGCCGGACCGGAAATCTTTTTGCCACCGGCTTCGATGCCGGCACCGGCGGGCGTCAGCCGGCGCGTGAGGCGCGTCGTGGTGTCGTGCTCGTAGAGCGCGTACCGGTAGTCACCGTCGTCGTCGGCGACGAAGTAGACGCGCGTCGCGCGCGGGTGCGCCCGATAGCGCGCACATGAGCGGGTAGGGGCAATCCTTGTGATTGCCCGGCCAGGCAATTGCTACGGTTGCCCGGCGGGCCACACGGCAATGTGCCCCTGCCAACCAGGGTGGTACCACGGAGTCCCCTTCGTCCCTGAGACGGAGGGGGCTTTTTATTGTCACCACAAAGCTCAAAAAGAGCGCAAAGCAGTTCTTCCCGTGTCTCTTTGCGCCCTTCGTGCCCTTTGTGGTGAGGACTGAGGAGGAGCCATGAGCGAGAAGTACGTTCCACAGGAGATTGAACCGAAATGGCAGGCCCGCTGGGAGGCGGACAGGCTGTACCAGGCCGAGATGGACCACTCCCGGCCCAAATTCTACGCCCTGACCATGCTCCCCTATCCCAGCGGCGACCTGCACATCGGCCACTGGTACGCCATGACGCCCTCCGACGCGCGGGCGCGCTACCTGCGCATGTGCGGCTACAACGTGATGTTCCCCATCGGCTTCGACGCCTTCGGGCTGCCGGCCGAGAACGCCGCCATCGCCCGCGGCATCCATCCCCGCCAGTGGACCTACGCTAACATCGAGCGCATGCGCGCGCAACTGCGCTCCATGGGCGCCATGTGGGACTGGGAACGGGAGGCCGTCTCCAGCGACCCGGCGTATTACCGCTGGAGCCAGTGGTTCTTTGTGCAACTGTTCAAGCACGGCCTGGCCTATAAGAAGATGTCGCCGGTGGACTGGTGCCCGCACTGCAACACCACCCTGGCCCGCGAGCAGGTGTGGGGCGAGGACCGTCACTGTGAGCGCTGCGGCACGCCGGTGATCAAAAAGGACCTGGAGCAGTGGTTCTTCAGAATCACCGACTACGCCGAAGAGCTGCTGGATTTCTCCAGCATTGACTGGCCGGAACGCGTTAAGCTGCTGCAGACCAACTGGATCGGGCGCAGCGAGGGGGCCCGGGTCACGTTTGTTTCCGAGCGGGAGGACCCCATCGAGGTGTTCACCACCCGGCCGGATACCCTGTGGGGCGCCACCTTTATGGTGCTGGCCCCCGAGCATCCGCTGGTGGCAAAGCTGACCGCCCCCGACCGCCGGGCCGAAGTGGAAGCCTACGTGGCCGAGGCCACCCGCCAGACCGACATCCAGCGCGAATCCACCGAGAAGGAGAAGACCGGGGTGTTCATCGGCGCCTACGCCATCAACCCGGTGAACGGTGAACGCATTCCCATCTGGATTGCCGACTACGTGCTGATGACCTACGGCACCGGCGCGATCATGGCCGTGCCCGCCCACGACGAGCGCGACTTTGCCTTCGCCACCACTTACCAGTTGCCGATTCCCGTCGTGATCGCCCCCCCGGATTGGGACGGGAAGCCGCCCGGGGCCGCCTACCCCGGCCCCGGGACCATGGTCAACTCCGGGCCGTTTGACGGCACCCCCGCCCCGGAGGGAATCGGGCAGGTGATCCGCTGGCTGGAGGAGCGGGGAATCGGCCGGGGGACGGTCGGCTACCGTCTGCGCGACTGGCTGATCTCCCGCCAGAGCTATTGGGGCGCGCCCATCCCCATTATCTACTGCCCGGAGCACGGGCAGGTACCGGCGCCGGAAGACGAGCTGCCGGTGCTGCTGCCGGACGACGTGGAGTGGAAGCCCACCGGCGAAAGCCCGCTGAAGCTGCACCCCACCTGGGCGCACACCACCTGCCCCATCTGCGACCAGTCGGCACTGCGCGACACCGATACCATGGACACCTTCATGTGCTCGTCGTGGTACCAGTACCGCTACCTGAGTCCGGGCTACGACAAAGGCCCCTTCAACCCGGCCGAGTACAACTACTGGATGCCGGTGGACTGCTACACCGGCGGGATCGAACATGCCACCATGCACCTGATCTACACTCGCTTTTTCACCAGGGCGCTGCGGGATATGGGCATTGTGCGCGACTCCGAGCCGATGACCGTGCTGCGCAATCAGGGCATTATCCTGGGCGAGGACTCGGAGAAGATGTCCAAGAGCCGGGGCAACGTGGTGGCGCCGGATGAGCTGGTGGCCGAGTTCGGCGCGGACGCGGTGCGGGCCTATCTGATGTTCTTCGCGCGTTGGGAGCAGGGCGCGCCGTGGAACAGTCAGGGCATTGGCGGCACGGCGCGCTGGCTGGGCCGGGTGTGGAGTCTGGTGATGGACCCGCCGGGCAGCATCGCCGAGGCGGGCGACGCCGTGGCCGTGCGCCGCAAGCTGCACCAGATCATCCGGCGCGTGACCGACGACTTCGAGAGCTTCGACTTCAACACCGCCGTATCGGCGCTGATGGAACTGCTAAACGTGCTGGCGAAGGCCAGAGACACCGGCGTGTACGGCACCCCGGCCTGGGAGGAGGCCGTGGAGGCCTACCTGCGACTGCTGGCCCCCATCTGCCCGCACATCGCCGAGGAGCTGTGGGCGCGGCTGGGCAAGCCGTACTCCATCCACCAGCAGCCCTGGCCGGACTACGACGCCGAGGCCGCGAAAGAAGCGGAGATTACGCTGGTGGTGCAGGTCAACGGCAAGGTGCGCGACCGGCTGCAAGTCCCGGCGGACATCAGCGAGGCGCGCGCGCGGGAACTGGCCCTGGCCAGCGAGGGCGCGCAGAAATTCATGGATGGCAAATCCCCGAAGAAGGTGCTGGTGGTGCCGGGGCGGCTGGTGAATATCGTGGTGTGAGGGGATGAACAGACCCCGCGTGTTTTCAAAACACTCGGGGTCTGTGGAGGGTTCACGACCCGGACGGCGCAGGCGTCAGATTAATGCCTTCCTTTTCGACGTTTTTCGCCAGCGGGCGTTTCTGGGCACGCAACTGCTCCCACAAAGCGCGCGAGTAGATGTGCAGGTTGAAGATCACATCATAGTCCAGCGAAGCCCGGGCGGCAGTGATCCGCAAAGCGTGTTCCAGCGCCGCATCCGTCCGGTCGGCCACAATCAGCAGGTCAATGTCCGAGTCGTCGCCGAAATCGCCCCGCGCGGCCGAACCGAACAGGATTACCCGCAACAGCCGCTCCGGGCAGAGGGAAAACAAGCGCCGCAGAAGCTCACCAGTCGCATCCATCTGCTGGCGCGTGGAGGTGGGCGGCCACTGTGCTTTCATTTCTGTCCCTCCAGCAACCGCTCGATCCGCGCCACAAACTGCTCTGCGCCGCTGAGGAGGGTTTCCACCGTCTCGCGGGCTGGATACCTGGCCCGTTCGTAATCGCCCTCGTTGCGCGTGTCAAATGCCTCGCCGTAGATGTCGCTGTACTCCACTTCTATGATGCCCGTCTTGACGTACTTCTGTCGGAACAGGCCGAGGACGTGCGAGTGCTTGCTGCGCTGCAAGCCTTCCAGTTCCAGCATGGCAGCGTAGAAAATGGCGTAGTAGGCGCGATTGATTGCGCCCACCCAGTCCATATCGTCAAAGGCAAGGCGAGCGGTGCGCAGGGCGCGCCGAGCGTAGTCCATATACTCCGGCGCAGGTGGGCAAACGCTGTTATCGCTCATAACCAGGAGTATAGCCCGCGCGCGAGAAAGACGCAAATCTGGCGCGAATCAGTCGCATGGCGGACTCCCAAACCTTCTGTGCCCGTGCAGCGAGCTGCGCCCGAATCGAAAGCCCCCCCGGATGTTTCGGGCTATAATCTCAGCCACGAACCCCTTCGCGCGGGCGCTGGCAGGATTGGCCATCGTGCACACCGAGCAGCGGCGCGGTAGCGGTCAGCGGCTGGTAGTTGGCGCTGGTTACGTGCAACCGGTCGCTAATGCCGGACTGCCGGCCACCGAGGAGCGATGCGTTTTCTGGCGCTGGGCGATTCCTACACCATCGGGGAGGGGGTGGCCGCCGCCGGGCGCTGGCCGGTCCAACTGGCCGCGCTGCTGCGCGCGGAGAGCTACCCGCTGACCGAGCCGCAGATCATCGCCGTCACCGGCTGGACCACCGCTGAGTTGTGGGCCGGGGTTGACCGCGCCTCCCCGGCCGGGCCGTTCGATCTTGTTTCGCTGCTGATCGGGGTGAACAACCAGTATCGCGGGCTGGCCCTAGACGAGTACCGTCGCCAGTTCTGCGCGCTGCTGGAGCGGGCGATTGCCTTTGCCGGCGGGGAGCCGGGCCGGGTGCTGGTTCTCTCCATCCCGGACTGGAGCGTGACCCCCTTTGCCGCCGGCCGCGACCGGGCGGCCATCTCCGCCGCCATTGACCGCTTCAACGCAGCCAACCGCGAGGAAACTGCCTGCCTCGCCGCACACTACGTGGACGTCACCCCCATCTCGCGCCGGGCCGCCGCCGATGCCTCGCTACTCGCCGGCGATGGCCTGCACCCCTCCGGGGGGATGTACGCCGCGTGGGCGCGGCTGGCGCTGCCCGCCGCCCGCGCAGCCCTCGATTCGGCGCCACAATCCCCGCGACCACGGAGGCAGGACAAGGAAATGAGACCAGCATGCGCCTCGAAGACCTGAACTGGATGGACGTGGAATCCTACCTCGAAGCCCACGGCGACGGCTCCTTCGGCGGCCCGTACCCCGCGCCCGACCCCATCATAGAACAGCTCTTCGCCGCCGCCCTCGCCGAGGTCGTGGACATCCTCGGGCGGCTGTAAATCTCCAATCTCCAATCTCCAATCTCCAATCCCCCGCGAAGCGTCCAATCCCCCCATGTCCTACATCACCTGGCTGCGCTCCCACGTCGGCCACCGCAAAATCCTGCTGGTCACCGCCAGCGCCGTGATCCGCGACGCCAGCGGCGGCATCCTGCTCCAGCGGCGCGCCGATTTCCAAGACGACTGGTGGGGGTTGCCGGGCGGGGTACTGGAGCCGGGCGAAACTATCGGCGCCTGCATCCGCCGGGAGGTGCGGGAGGAGACCGGGCTGCACGTCGAGCCGGTGCGCCTCACCGGGCTGTACACCGGCCCCCGCTACGAGGTGACCTACCCCAACGGCGACCTCGTGCAGCAGGTGACCGCCTGCTTCGAGTGCCGCATCGCCGGCGGATCACCGACGGCCGACGGCGACGAAATCCGCTCGCTGGCCTTCTTCGCGCCGGAACGGATGCCCCACACCCCGCTGTGGTACGCCGACATGATCCGGCACGCGCTGAACCCGGGCGCGCCGACATTCTTTGAACCCCCGCTCTATCCCCCAATCCCCAATCCCCAATCTCCAATCTCCCCCTCTCCAATCTCCCCGACGGGCGACTACCTCGCCTGGCTGCGTCGGGCGGTCGGCCACGCGCCGCTGGTGGCTCCGGGCTGCGCCGCGCTGGTGCGGGACGAGGCCGGGCGGGTGCTGCTGCAATTGCGCGCCGACTTCGGTCGCTGGGGGCTGCCGGCCGGGGCCATGGACCTGGGCGAGACCGCCGCCGACACGGTCATCCGTGAGACCCGCAAGGAGACCGGACTGCACGTCGAGCCGCTGCGGTTGCTGGACCTGCAGTCCGGGGACGAGGTGACCTTTCCCAACGGGGACCGGCTGTTTGTCTTCGGCATGTTGTTCGCCTGCCGGGCGGTGGGTGGCCGCCTGCGGCCTGACGGCAGGGAATCGCTGGACGTGCGCTTCTTCCCGCTCGGCGATCTGCCCCCGCTGGCCTCCCCCCGGCTGGCGCGGGCCATTGCCAACCACGGCGTCCAGGCGACCTTCGACTGATCACAACGATCAAACTGCTGGCCTTTGACCTCCGGCCCTCATCCGGTTACAATGCTGCACTCCCGCTTCGCTTCGCTACGGGGACTATCGTCCGCAGCCCGCCATCGTCACGCCCCACTTACCACTTACCAATCCTCAACCCCCACTCCGGAGATTCCCATGCCACCCATCAAACGCGAAATCATCATCGCCGACAAGGCCCCCGCTGCTATCGGCCCCTACTCGGTCGGCGTGCGCACCGGCGATCTGGTTTTTACCGCCGGGCAGGTCGGCCTCGACCGGGGAACCGACGAACTGGTTCCCGGCGGAATCGAGGCCCAGACTCGCCAGGTGATGTTCAACCTGCAGAACGGGCTCCAGGCGGCCGGCTCCGACCTCCGGCGCGTGGTGAAGACCACCGTGTTCTTGCAAAACATGGGCGACTTTGCCGCTTTCAACAAAGTCTACGGGGAGTACTTTCCGGACGACCCGCCCGCCCGTTCCACCGTGGCGGTCGCAGCGCTGCCCAAAGGCGCGCTGGTGGAAATCGAAGCCGTCGCCATCACCATGTTTTCGCGGGGCGACTAGAGATTGGAGATGGGAGATGGGAGATGGGACGCTTCGCGGGGGGTTGGAGATTGGTGATTGGGGGTTGGAGATTGGTGATTGGGGGTTGGAGATTCGCCAATCTCTAATCTCTAATCTCCAATCTCTAATCTCCAATCTCTAATCTCCAATCTCCAATCCCACACTTATGCCCGGCGAACTCATCCTCCTCGTAGATGACGAAGCCCACATTGTGGAGCTGGCCCGGCTCTATCTGGAGCGGGACAACTTCCGCGTGCAGGCAGCGGCCAGTGGGCCGGCGGCGCTGGAGGCCATTCGGCGCTACAAACCGGCGCTGGCGGTGCTGGACGTGATGCTGCCGGGCGGGCTGGATGGCGTCGAAGTCTGCAAACAGGTACGGGCTTCCGGCTCCGACCTGCCCATCATCATGCTCACCGCCCGCGATGAGGACGTGGACAAGATCATCGCCCTCGAACTGGGCGCTGACGACTACATGACCAAGCCCTTCAACCCGCGCGAACTGGTGGCGCGGGTGAAGGCCATCCTGCGCCGCGCCGAGCGCGCCGCCCGGGCCGAGCAGCACGCCGGCCCGTTGCACCTCGGCCAGTTGACCGTTGACCCGGCCCGCCGCGAAGTGACCGTGGCCGGCCGGCCCGTCAAGCTGCGCACCAAGGAATTCGACCTTTTGCTGGCCTTCGCCGCCCACAAGGGCTTCGTGCTCAGCCGCGAAAAGCTGCTCGATCTGGTCTGGGGCTTCGATTTCCTCGGACAGACCCGCACAGTGGACGTGCACGTGGCGCACCTGCGCAGGGCGCTGGCCGACAGCAACGTCAGCATCGAGACCATCACCGGCGTGGGATACAAACTGGTGGTGGAGGGCTGATGCGTGAGTGGTGAGTGGTAAGTTTCGCCGTCATGCTGCGCAACCGTCTGTTTCTCTCGTACCTCTTGCTCATTGCCGTTGTGCTGGCGCTGGCGCTGCTCGGGTTGGTATTCTTCCTTTCCAACAACCCCGCGCTGGAACAGCAGACCGCCCTGCGACTGAACTACCTGGCCTACGGCCTGGCCCGCCGGGGCAGCGACCTGCCCGCCTCGGCCAGCAGGCTCGACTTGCAGCGCTGGGCGGAGCGCGTGGCCGGCGATACCAATGTGCGTGTGCTCATCTTCGCCAGCGGCGGGCAGCTGCTGGCCGACAGCGCACCTGCCCCCGGTCACGTACTCGAAGCGCAGCAGGCCCTGCATCTCCCGGTTCCGCCGGCGGCCGGCGAGCCTGCCACGCCCGCTCAACCAGTCCGGCCGCTGGAGCGCAGCCGCGACGCCTCCGGGAAAGTGTGGTTGTGGCTGGCGCGCCCCATCGGCCCGGCGCACGTACTGGTTCTCGCCACCCCGCGCACAGGCCTGCCCGGTCCACGGCTGGTGAGCGAGGGCCTGCTGGCACCGCTGCTGCAAGCCGGGCTGGTGGCCCTGGCCGTCTCGCTGTTGCTGGCGGTGCTGATTGCCCGCTGGATCGCCGCGCCACTGCACCGCATCGCCCGGGTGGCCCGCGCAGTGGCCGGCGGCGACCTGGAAGCGCAGGCGCCCGTGCAGGGCCCGGCGGAGGTGCGCGAGCTGGCCGCGGCCTTCAATCAAATGACCGGCCAGGTCAAAACCAGCCAGCAGACTCAGCGCGATTTCGTCGCCAACGTCTCACACGAACTCAAGACGCCGCTCACCTCCATTCAGGGCTTTGCCCAGGCCATTATGGATGGGGCCGCCGAAGGGCTGGCTGCCCAGCAGCGCGCAGCCGGGGTAATCTACGAAGAGGCTGACCGCATGCGCCGGATGGTAGAGGGGCTGCTGACCCTCGCCCGGCTGGACGCCGGCTCGGGTAGGCTGGTCCGCTCCCCGGTAGAGATGGAAACCCTGCTGGGGAACGTGATCGAGCGCATGGGACCCCAGGCCCAGGAGGGCCAGATTTCCCTGCTGGCAGACATCCGCCCGCTCCCCGCCATGATCGGCGATCCGGACCGGCTGGCGCAGGTGGTGAGCAACCTGCTGGATAACGCTCTCAAATACACCCCCGCCGGGGGCCGGGTGACGGTGAGCGCCGCCCCCCGCGAGGGCGGTGGGGTGGAGGTCGCCGTCACCGACACCGGGTCCGGCATCCCCCCGGAGGACCTCCCACGGGTGTTTGAGCGCTTCTACCGGGTGGACAAATCGCGCGCCCCGGCCGGGGTCGGGCTGGGGCTGGCCATCTCGCGCGAGATTGCGGTTGCCCACGGCGGCAGCCTGACCGCCGAAAGCGTGGTCGGGCTGGGCAGCAAATTCATCCTGCGCCTGCCGGCCGCCCGCCCGGACGACAGCACAATCGCCCGCCGCCGGCGCTAGCGTGCGGCTACCTCGACAATGTTACGTTCGGCCACGCGGTGTTAGCAGGAGCACTCCGCCCGGCGGCGTGCTCCACTACGAGCAGAAATCTAACCACCCGCCACCCGCCATCAAGCCGCTGGAGCTGATATGTCTCGCACTGCGTGGATTGTCGTTGCCGTATTCTGCGTTCTGGCTCTGTGCTGCCTGTGCCTGGCGCTGGTCGC